>JAPJOW010000106.1:10590-14149 GCA_030826005.1 Aliterella sp. RAGGC_92 | reverse complement strand
CTTTATAAACTATCGATTGACTTAATAACGCTAGTAAATGCGGACTAAAATGTAAATAAACGAGAAAAAATGTTTAAAAGGAGAGATTTGAGGCTATATTTTTTATAAGTGAATGAAATAGCATAAGACGCTGTTTATTTGTTTGGAAATTGTAAGGATATTTGAGTGAGATGACTACTGAAACTGCACCATTAACAGGGAAAGCATTACTGCAAAAGGTTAAAGAACTTTCTGACTTACCGCGTCGAGAAAGAGCCAAGCGTTGCGGATATTACACCGTCACTAAAAATAATCAAACTCGCGTTAATCTAACGGATTTTTACGACGCATTGTTAGCAGCAAGAGGAATTCCTCTTAGCCCCGAAAAACCAAAAGATGGTCGCGGACGAGAACCCACAAATAGAGTTAGCGTCCACAAAAATCATCAAATTGTCATTGGTGCAACTTACACTCAGCAGATGGGTTTGAAGCCTGGAGATCAGTTTGAAATTAAGCTAGGTTATAAGCATATCCACTTAATTCAGATTGACAGTGACAAACTTGATGACCTAGGTGACGAGGATGAAGAATAAAAAATAGTTAAGGTAACTACTGTAATAGCGCGAGGAAATTGGCTAAGGAAAAAGAGGAAGTAATAACTCCTGCTAAAGTTTAGTAATTTCAGCTTGGAAAACTATCGCGGTGCAATGATGGGGTTAAGGTCGGATTTAAACTTAGCAGAGATTGTTTTGCTACAGTTTTTGGTTGCAATACCTTCATCACTGCTGCAAGTAACAATTTTTTTTGTTGCTTGGGTTTGTTTGTGGTTGCCATTAGCAGTCGCTACTAAAATTATTTTAGCGAAATATAAAGCGAATTCTGCAAGTTGGCAACCCTTTGAACCGATAAGTGCAGAGCAAAAGTTACCCTTACTAGCATCACTTTATCTAATAGCTCCTTTAGTTTTGTGGGGAGTTAATGAAGTATTTGGTAATGATTTTTTTAGTTATGGCTTAGTCTGGGACTGGTCAGTTTTAAAATCTATGGGGAGAGGAGTTGGAATTGGCGTAGTTGGTTTGGCGATCTTATTTGGAGTGCAGACACTTCTTGGTTGGGTACAGTGGCAAAAAATAAGCAAAAACGAAATACTAGCAACAACGCTCCCCATTTTTTTATTAGCGGTTTGGATTAGCGCGACGGAAGAATTAATATTTCGCGGCTTTATGTTGACGCAATTTCAGCAAGAGTATTCAGTATATTTAGCTGCTACAATTGCGAGTTTAATTTTTGCCGTACTGCACTTAGTTTGGGAACAAAAAGAAACTTTACCTCAGCTACCCGGATTGTGGTTGATGGGGATGGTTTTAGTACTAGCAAGATATGTAGATAAGGGAAACTTGGGTTTAGCATGGGGATTGCATAGCGGCTGGGTGTGGGCGATCGCCACAATAGACACCGCAAAACTTGTAACCTATACGGGGATAGCACCCCAGTGGGTAACGGGAAAGGATGGAAAGCCTTTAGCTGGAGTTGCGGGGATTAGTTTTTTACTGGCGACAGGTGCGGTTTTGTGGTGGTTGGGGGTTGAGACTTATTCTTAGCGATGATCTGTTTGTAAGTTGTAGTCGATAGTCCTCTAAGCTTTTAAAATCACAAGATAGGGGATGAACTTGGAGCAAATATCTCCAATCATTTACATTTTGATCGTCTAGCAACATATTTGGTTTAGGTAGAAAAGCTATAAATAAGTCGGATATGTCAAGTTCTTCCGCAACCATTCGTGCATAATCTGCTCCCCCCGAACTCCAACAGTAAAGCATCGCACCTTGTTGTTTAAGTTTTTGAATATGCTTAATCGATGCTGGAATCCGAATGCGTTTCCCGCTAAATGTACGCACAAGCGTATCATCAACATCAACATAAACAGTAAATTCTTGCATACGTTTAATTGTTTTGCTTCAAGGAGTAGGAATCGAACAGCATCAAAGTGAAATATTAAGAGACGATCTCTACACTAGCCCAACGAACTCTGGGAATAAAAAATTGTGTTGTTTCTAATGAATTCCAGACAGCCCATTTTTCTCCTACAGGGTCGCTAAATTCCCAGCCATTACCCAGTTGATTTACGATCTTTTGAAATGCCTCCTCCAAGTTGACTTTAGGAATGAATTCTAAAGAAATCTCAAAATATTCTGGAATTTTCCAGTATTGCTCAACTTGTTTTTGGCTCAAGTCTGCAATAAGTTTTAACTTGTTGGTGACTAATATTGCGGTACTTTCTGCAACTTCTACCTCTGTAGTCTCCAAAAAAAACCGAACAAATATTGTTGAATTCATAGTGGTGACAGCATAAAAACTCTAATTCTCCCTTTCTGTATGGGGAATTTTGCTGGACGTTTAGCTCTATTTCATTCAACTAATTTGCGCGTCGCGGTAACGATCGTAACGGGATTGAGGGGAGAAAAGCGCGTTAAGTGAGCGACAGGTACAGAGCGAGATAACTGTACTTGTAATAATTGATAGTTCCAAGCGCGATCGCCTAGCCATGATAAAGCTTCTGTTAAGTGTTCCACCGTAGCTAAGGCTAAAACTATTACCCCTTGAGGCGAAAGGCGATCGCAAGCATTTAATATTTGGTTTAAGTTTCCGCCACTACCACCAATAAAAATGCGATCGGGATTGGGTAAATCTGCTAATATATCCGGCGCAGCACCAAGAATCGCCTCAACATTATTTACTTGAAAGCGGCGGCAATTTTGAGCAATTAATCCATAACCTACAGAGGTTTTTTCGATCGCGTACACTTGGCTATTAGGACATAAACGAGCAATTTCGATAGAAACAGAACCCGTACCCGCGCCAATATCCCAAACTACTTGTTGAGGCTGTAAAGCAAGTTCCCCCAGAACCAAAACTCTAATTTCGCGTTTTGTCATTAAGCCAGGGCGATCGCTAAAACCTAAATAGTGGCGATCGCTTATTCCTAACTGGGGTAATTTTGTTATATCTAACTTGTTTACTTCTTCTTGGCGGAGTAAAACAACTACATTTAAGGGCGCAAAAGCCCGATCGATTAATTCTGTCGCCGCAAAACAATTAACTTGCTCAGTTTTGCTCCCCAAATTTTCGCATACCCAGAATTTGTAATTAGTGGGTAAATCTAAAGATAAAAATAGTTGGGCGATCGCACTTGGAGTATTAACACCGTCTGTTAGGACGGCAATTTTTTCTTTGCCTTGCTGCATTTTTTGTACTAATTGGTCGCTAGAACGCCCGTGAACGCTTACAAAACAAGCATCTTGCCAGGGAACTTTAATCGCGCTAAAAGCTAACTGTACGGCGGATAAATGCGGGTGAAAAGTTAAGTTTTCTGAGGGTAGTTCTAATAACAGCAGCCGCCCTAAACCAAAAAATAAAGGATCTCCCGTAACTAAAATTGCGATACATTCTTCTTGGGAGGCGCGAATTACATCAATTGCTTGGGTAAAGTTTCCGAGAATTAATTTTTGGGCGGGGTGACTCGGAAAATAACTTAAATGGCGATCGCTTCCTATTAATAATGTGGCATTACTTACGATTT
>JAPJOW010000106.1:0-10490 GCA_030826005.1 Aliterella sp. RAGGC_92 | reverse complement strand
TCCCAGGCGATCGCAATTAATGCGTTTACAATTGCTGCGGCGACTGGCGATCCGCCTTTGCGTCCATCAATGCGAATTTGATTAACTGGTGTATTTGCTAAAGCGGCTTTTGATTCCACCACCGAAATAAAACCCACAGGTGCGCCAATTATTAAAGCAGGAGAAATAGAGCTAGATTTTAACTCGTTGCATAAAGCTAAAAGCGCAGTAGGAGCGTTGCCAATTGCATAAATGGCTTCGGGAAACTTTCGCCAACACTCTAATAAACCTGTTTCCGTGCGGGTTTTGCCAGGGATGGCGACGGATGCTTGCTCGACAGCGCTAATTATGGGGTTATTAAAAGTTTGAGCAACTAAATTAACTATTCCTTGCTTAACCATGCTTACATCCGTAACAATCGGTACGCCTTGGCGCAAAGCTGCAACTCCCGATGCGATCGCCTCTGGGCTAAAATAAATTAATTTTTTAAACTCAAAATCTGCCGTAGAGTGAATTACTCGCCGAATAACTGCATACTCGCTGGAGTTAAAACTATGCGCGCCAATTTCGCTGTCAATGGCGGCGAAACTTTGCACCATGATGGGATGAATAGGAAGCATACCGCAATTAAAATTTCAAAATAGCCCAGTCTTGTTCGCGGTAATAGCGCGTCATATCATCAAACTTTCGCAACTCAGCTTGATATATTTTCAGTTCTGGATAGTCTGACAATTGCTGACTTAGCTGGTTAATTGTGTTGCTGAGGCGATCGCGATCTAAACTTAGTTCTACTTCCCCAAAATAACCCAACGTAATATGCGGTGTGAAGTGATAGTGCTGTTCTAGTCCTAAAGCCGTTAAATCGGGGCTTTGATAAATTGCCCGCCGCAGGTTTAATATTTGATTGTAGGAGTTTTCATCTTTTGGTACTAAAGATACGCCAATTGCTCTTGGCATCACTATCATCCCCAAAACTTGCCATTCAATTGGAGTTGAAACGGGTTTTGATTGCTGGTACTGCTCGAATACTTTAGCAATGGCGCTATGTAATAGCTTGTCAAACTTTTCTACGTTTTCCCGTGCGTAGTGATAAGCACTTTCCCAAATTAAATCTGCCAAAGTAACGTGAAGGCTGCTAGGCGGAACGGGTACAATTAAGTCATCGGGGGTAAGTTCAATTAGCTTTTGTTGAAAGCTATTGAGAGCTTGATAAAAGTCAGTATTTTGATTATCTTCTTCGGCGGGTGGCGCAATTACCGTATAACCAGGGAAAGCTACAGCTTTTCTCCCACCCCCAGAAAATACTTGAAACTTCGGCGACGATTGGATATGCTGCACCTGCGTTTTATAATTTTCTGGCATTGCCAGCTTTGCTACTCGATTTAGGTAAGTCTGATAATTGTCATCCAAGATCCGTCGCCTCGCTCTACTTGCTAGATTTTACGCCAATTTTAGCCACTAAAAATTTGTATAGCTAACAAATACTTTCTTATGCCAATTTACTACTATTGGGGCGATGATGAATTTGCGATCGCATCAACCGTCCAGAAATTACGCGATCGCACTCTCGATCCTAACTGGGCTAGTTTTAACTATACTCAACATTGTGATACACCAGAGGGAGCTATTGAGGCGCTAAATCAAGCAATGACTCCACCTTTTGGGAGCGGTAGCCGTTTAATTTGGCTTGTAGATACAACTATTGGTCAACAATGTCCAGAAGAATTATTTGAGCAATTAAAGCGTACTTTGCCTGTAATTCCCCAAACATCAGTGTTATTACTAACTAGCCGCAATAAACTTGATGGACGGCTTAAAGCTACAGCTTTGTGGAAACAATACGCCGAAATTAAAGAGTTTGCCTTAATTCCACCTTGGGAAACCAAACAGTTAGTCCAGCAAGTAGAAAACATTGCTCAAGAAGTCGGCGTAAAACTTACGGGTAGCAGTACAACTTTAATTGCCGAATCTGTTGGTAATAATACGCGCCAACTTTATAATGAGTTGACAAAATTACGTCTTTATGCTGGGGAATCTTCAGTACCCATAGATACAGAAGTAGTAACTAATTTAGTTCAAGCAACATCGCAAACGAGCTTAGACTTAGTAAAGGCGATCGCATCGGGAAATACCGCCCAGTCTTTAACCTTAGTCGCTCAATTATTAAGTCGCAACGAGCCAGGTTTAAAAATTGTTGCTACTTTAGTCGGACAATTTCGGACATGGCTATGGGTAAAAATAATGACTGATGCCCAAGAGCGCGATAAAAAAGTAATTGCTCAAGCGGCGGAAATTGGCAATCCTAACCGCGTTTACTTTCTTCAGCAAGAAGTCCGTTCTCTTAGTGTCAAACAACTTGCAGCTACATTACCGTTGCTGCTGGAATTAGAAGTTAATCTCAAACAAGGAGCAGCAGAAATGCCTTTACTGCAAACTAAAGTTATTCAGCTATGCCAACTTTTCCGCTAACTTAGCGATAGACTTTCTTATATAACTACTAATTGCTGGAACTTCTAACATCGAAAACACTTCAAAACAAATGATGCCGCTTTGGTGTTGTAGTTTTGTAAAGCTCTCTTAATTATGCTCAAATCCCATCTACCAATTAAGTTTTACCCAAACCGGATGTTGTCGCGATCGCTTGCTATTATCGCTTTTTCGTCTCTAGGCTTATTTTTTGGGCTTGCCAATGATGTTTCTGGACGGGTAAGTATAAGTTTTGGTAGTGCTGCTTATGCTCAAGATTTTAGCGATAGCGATCTTGCCAAATTTGCCCGCGCGGCGTTACCAATTGAAATAGAGCGCCGAAATACCCAGCAAAGAATTAGAGGAATGACCGGGGGAAATGCTCCAGAAATCAGTTGCGATCGCCCCGAAGAATTGGCTAACTTGTCGGGAAATGTCCGCAGCGAATTTGCCAGTTTTTGCGAGTTTTCCGCCAAAAAGATTAGAGAAAATGGGTTAGATGTAGGACAATTTAACGCGATCAAAACTAAGTATAATAGCGATCCCGCCGTTAAAAGACGAGTAAACCAGGAATTGCGCCGCCTGCGCGGTGGGTAAAATTGACTTTTTATGCTGACTTTGACGCAAGTTAAGCCACCAAATAAAACTATTTTAGTTAATCTTACTCTAGCTTTGACGGCGGAAGAACGAACTCGCCGCCGCCACCGTTTTACAACCGTAGAAGGGCAAGCTGTATACTTAAACTTACCTAGAGGAACGGTATTGCAAGATGGAGATTTGCTTCAAGACGAAGGCGAAACTACATTAGTGCGAGTTAGCGCCAAATTAGAGCAAGTTCTTACCGTTACTACTGCTAATTCTTTAGAGCTACTAAAAGCTGCTTATCACTTAGGCAATCGTCACGTACCTATAGAAATTTCTACCCATTACTTGCGCCTAGCTCCCGATCCCGTATTGCAAAAAATGCTAGAAAGGCTAAATTTGCGGGTAAACTTCGATCTTCAGCCATTTTTTCCAGAAAAAGGCGCTTATACGCATCATGCCGATGGATAGTCAAGTTTTAAGCTTGTTACAGTTAGTTAGTCCGGCTTTACCTGTAGGAGCATATAGTTACTCAGAAGGCATAGAGACACTGGTAGAAGGGGGAATAATAAATTGCGATCGCACTCTCAAGCATTGGTTAGAGCAAGAATTAAGTTACGGAGCAATTCGCACGGAAGCGGCGGTAATGTTGCGGGCGTATAAAGCTACAGTATTACAAGATAGAACGGCTTTAATTTACTGGAATAACTGGCTATCCGCCGCTAGAGAAACGAGCGAATTACGCGCTTCAAGTTGGCAAATGGGGCAAAGTTTGCGGCGATTGCTTTTAGCCATGAAGCCAGAAAAAGCGCAAAGTATTTGTCTACCAGGTGAATGTAATTATGCGATTTGCTTAGGAATTGCCGCCGCGTTGGAGCAAATAGAAGCAAAATCAGTCATTCTTGGCTATTTGCACAGTTGGGCGAGTAATTTAATTACTGCGGGCGTGAAATTGATTCCTTTAGGACAAACCGCCGGACAAATTTTATTACACGAATTACATATTAATATTAGCGATGCGGCGACAGAAATAATTAGCTTAGAAGATGACGAACTTAATAGTTGCTCTTGGGGTTTGGCTCTCGCAAGTATGGCACACGAAACCCAGTACACGCGCCTGTTTCGTAGTTAAAGGGAAATAAGTTAAAATACAACTTTAGCTAATTAACGTGAATGCCTTTCGTGTCGGAGTAGCAGGCCCCGTTGGCTCTGGTAAAACAGCATTAGTTGATATTCTGTGTAAAGTATTGCGCCAGCAATACAATATTGGCGTAGTCACCAATGACATTTATACTCAAGAAGACGCTCAGTATTTGGTACGCAGTCAGGCATTAGAGAGCGATCGCATTATTGGCGTAGAAACAGGTGGTTGTCCGCATACGGCGATTCGAGAAGATGCTTCAATAAATTTAGTAGCGATCGAGCAACTAGAGCAAAAATTTTCTAACCTAGACTTGGTATTTTTGGAAAGTGGCGGCGATAATTTGGCAGCAACTTTTAGCCCAGAATTGGTAGATTTAACTATATACGTGATTGATGTAGCCGCCGGAGACAAGATCCCGCGTAAAGGCGGGCCGGGAATTACTAAGTCCGATTTGCTCGTAATTAACAAAATCGATCTTGCTCCTTACGTGGGCGCAGATTTAGATGTTATGGAGCGCGATACTAAAAAAATGCGGGGTGATAAAGCGTTTGTATTTACTAACCTAAAAACGCAAATCGGAGTCGAGACAGTAATTGACTTCATACAAAGCTATATTTGCTAGATTTATTACTTCCATAGCACTATTGATAAAAAATAAAGCGTTGTTGAAGCGCGGATATAATTTTCTCCTCGTCTCCTCGTCTCCCTCGTCTCATCCCTTAATTGGGTAAGCCAAAAACAATTATGCAAATCCCTCGCTTGCATCCCGATACTGTCGAACAAGTAAAGCAAAAAGCAGACATTTACGATGTTATTTCCGAACACGTTGTTTTACGCAAGGGTGGTAAAGGCTTTGTGGGTTTGTGTCCTTTCCACACCGAAAAAACCCCTAGTTTTAGCGTCAGTCAATCTAAGCAAATGTATTATTGCTTTGGCTGTAATGCAGGGGGAGACGCGATTAAGTTTTTAATGGAGCTACAAAAGCAGTCATTTAGCGAAGTAGTATTAGATTTAGCGCGGCGCTATCAAGTAACAGTACAAACCTTAGAACCCGAACAACGCCAGCAATTGCAACAACAGTTGTCTTTACGAGAGCAATTGTATGAGATTTTGGCGATCGCCAACCGATTCTATCAACACGCTTTATACCAACCCCAAGGAGAAGCGGCGTTAAACTACTTATTTTCCCGAAAGCTAAAAGCTGAAACTATCAGGCAATTTAACTTAGGTTACGCCCCCGATAGTTGGGAAACTTTGTATCGTTACTTAGTAGAGCAAAAACGTTACCCCGTACAGTTATTACAACAGGCGGGTTTACTGCGTCAGCGTTCATCGGGGGATGGTTATTATGACTATTTTAGAAATCGTGTAATTATCCCAATTTTAGATTTACAAGGGCGAGTTATTGGCTTTGGGGGGAGAAGTTTAGGCGATGAGCAACCAAAATATTTAAACTCCCCAGAAACGGAGCTTTTTAGTAAAGGTAAAACCTTATTTGGCTTAGATAAAGCTAAAGCGGCAATTTCCGAGCTTGATTGTGCGGTAGTAGTAGAAGGATATTTTGATGCAATTTCTCTCCACGCGGCGGGAATTACCAATGTAGCCGCGTCTTTGGGTACGGCGCTAAGTTTAGAGCAAGTTAGGCAAATACTGCGTTATAGCGAATCAAAACAATTAATTCTTAACTTCGATGCGGATGCTGCGGGGATTCAAGCATCAGAAAGAGCGATTGGCGAAATTGCTAACCTGGCTTATCGCGGAGAAGTGCAGCTAAAAATTCTCAATTTACCCGCCGGAAAAGACGCAGACGAATACCTGCATACTTCTACCCCAGAGAAGTACAAAGATTTATTAGCAAAAGCTCCATTATGGTTAGATTGGCAAATTGAGCAACTAATAGGCGATCGCAATCTTAAACAAGCAATAGAATTTCAGCAAGTAGCAAAAGAGATGGTAAAGCTACTCCAACGAATTGAAAACAGCGATACCCGCAATTACTATGTAAGTCGCTGTGCGGAAATTCTCAGCCTAGGCGATGCGCGACTTGTACCATTACGAGCAGAAAATCTACTAGCGCAAATTTCTCCTAACTATAAGTCAAGTAAACCAATTCCTGTTAAACCTCAACATTATTCTAATCCCAAAGATAAAGCCTTCCCCGAAGCCTCGGAGCGTAGCTTATTAGAGCAAGCAGAGGCTTTATTACTGCGAATATATCTCCACTGCCCAGAACACCGTCAAGCCGTCAGTAGCGCCTTACAAGAGCAAAATTTGCAATTTAGTTTATCTCATCACCGCTTTTTGTGGCAGCAAATTGTTGATGAAAAATCACAAATCCACCCCCTAGAGGAGGTGGAAAGTTTAGTTTCTCGCATCCAAACGCGGTGTCTAGAAGCGGCGACAGAAATAGCGCAAATTTCTCCTTTATTTCATTTAGACGAGAAAACCCAGCAAGATTTGCTCCGGGGTACGCAAGTAATTCAAGCCGCAACCGCTTGTATGGAAAGAGTATTGTGCGAGAAACGCTATCGCTTGTTTTTGGAATTGTGGGAGCAAACAGATCCCATAAACGAAAAAGAGAAGGCACAATTCTATTATCAGTCGTTATACACCGAGCAAAAGCGATTGCAAAAGTTAGATTTGATGCGCCAATTTTGCCTTACAGATTTATTGTAGGGGCGCATCAAATAACATTTACGGACACATCAAAGTTGCGCGAGTTTCTTTCCCGGTGGTGGGATTAGTACCTTGAGCGACTTCACATAATTTATCTTGCTCGTCTTGGCGAAGCAATACGTCGGTAAAATCCGCCCCATCAATTATTGCGCCATCAAATTTAGCATTAGCAGCAAAAGCCCCAGTTAAAACGGCATTAGTTAAGTTAGTTTTAATAATTCGCGCTGCATCTAAGGTTGCATTTGTCAAGTTCGCGCCTTCCAAATTTGCCGATTCTAAATTAGCCGCAAAAAAACTTACCCCTGTCAAATCGCTGTGGCTGAGATTGCTGTTGCGTAAATTGGCTTTAGTAAAACTAGAATCGGTTAATACTTGCCCAGAAAAATCCCGACCTAGCAAGTTTTCTCTGTTATAGTCGAGAGCAAAAGCTGGGAAAGCCCAAACACTTACACTTACTAACATCGCTAATAAACATAGTACATTTCTCAAAATTCGCTTGTGTAGCACAGTTGTATAATTCATTTTGTGTTATTACCAATGGCAAACGATCGCTCATCTCATTATCCCGATATAGGTGTTTTAGGAGAAGATTTTATTGCTCAATGGTTACAATCATCAGGCTGGAAAGTTTTACATCGTCGCTGGCGCTGCCGTTGGGGAGAAATCGATTTAATTATTAATAACAACGATTTCTTAGCATTTGTTGAAGTAAAAACACGCAGTGCGGGAAGTTGGGACGCAGGCGGATTGCTGGCAATTACACCCCAAAAGCAAGCCAAACTCTGGAAAACAGCACAAAGTTTTTTAGTCACCTATCCAGAATTTGCCGATTACGCTTGTCGTTTTGATGTAGCGCTGGTTTATTGTCAAAAAACGTCAGCGAATCCAAATTACACTTTATCGTTACAAGAATACATCCCCGCAGCATTCTAATTTAAGTAGACATAGCCCCACTACATCTTCACAATCTTCAAATTCCTTCCCTTGTCCCCTTGTCTCCAAAAAACTAAGCCAAAGTCTCCGGGCAATAACCCAATCCTTGCACAAACTGCTGGCGAAAAGCTTCAATTTCTTCTTTTTCCGGGCTACCGTGAGAAACTACTGCTACTTGGTAGCGCCGCATGACATCAATCGGCGATTGCCCAGCTTCTAAACTCCAAAGTGCCATATTTACGCGCATGGAAGGCTCGTAGGGTATGCCCAACTCATGCAAAAAGGCGCTAAAATCTCCATCCTGTTGCGAATCGAGAGCAGATGCCATTTTAATTTTGACGACCCAGCCATCAATTTGATGAATTACACTAACAAAGCTGACAGGCATTTGGGGTCTGCGGTGCAGATGCTCGACAATCCTCAAGGTGAGGGTAGCATTGGCAAGATAATAAAGGTATTCCATTGCTGCTTTTTGGTGACGAGTCATTCCTACACTTCCATTGTGGCAAAGCACGGAGCGTTATGGATAGGGGGTAACGCCTACTTTTATCTGGGTATATCTACCCAAGTTTTTTAATTCTATGCCTACTGGAAATTTAAAAAACCGTAAAAATATAGTTTACTAATTGCTTAAATTATGCAGCAAGACTCATTCTTAGCAAAATCACCCAATAGTTTAGATTACTCTTTAAATAATTACGATTACGAGCTTCCTTTAGAACGCATTGCTCAAAATCCCGCATCTCCTAGAGATAGTTCTAGGTTAATGATTGTAGATTCTCCTCCTAGCTACAAACACTGCATTTTTAAAGATTTACCCCAATTGCTGCAACCGGGGGATTTACTCGTAATGAACGATACGCGGGTGATTCCCGCACGGCTGTACGGGCGCAAAACTAGCGGCGCAGCTATAGAAGTTTTGCTACTAGAAGAAAAAGAATTTAATACTTGGCTTGCTTTAGTTAAACCAGGAAAGCGATTGCAGGTAGGGGCGAAGATTTTGTTTGAAAGACAAGGGGAAGTAAGGGGAGACAAAGAGGGGGCTGATTATTCGGTAATATCTGCTACGGTGCTGGAAGTTGACGAACCTACGGGGGGGCGATTGTTACAGTTTAATGTCCCTAGTGGTGTGTCTTTGTTGCAGGTTATTGAGTCTTTTGGGGAAATACCACTACCTCCTTATATTACAAACTCCCAAGCAGAAGACGAGGAATATCAAACAGTGTACGCTCAAAACTTGGGTGCGATCGCTGCCCCCACTGCCGGACTCCACTTTACGCCCGAATTAATCCAAAAACTAGCAAAAACTGGCATAAATTCGGTTTTTGTGACGTTGCACGTTGGCGTAGGTACATTTCGCCCGGTAGAAGTGGAAGATGTCACCACCCACCAAATGCACGGCGAATGGATAGATGTTTCCCAATCAACGGTAGAACAAATCCGCGCTACTAAAGCTAAGGGCGGACGAATTATTGCTGTAGGAACAACGGCTGTCAGGGCTTTGGAAGGAGCGGCAGCAGCATCGGGGCAATTAGAGCCTTTTTGTGGCAAAACTCAGCTATTTATCTATCCTGGCTATCAATGGCGGGTTGTAGATGGGTTAATTACTAACTTTCACTTGCCTCGTTCTAGCTTGTTGATGCTAGTTAGTGCTTTAATTGGACGACAAAGATTGTTAGACTTGTATAAGGAAGCGATCGCATCAAATTACCGTTTTTATTCCTTTGGCGATGCGATGCTTATATTGCCAGAAGCAAAAATTACTCGCCCATAATGTGAACTACAAGTTCTCTGTTATGGCTTCTGTCTCGATGTTCCCAAATATAAATTCCTTGCCAAGTGCCTAAAACTAATCTATTTTGAGCGATAGGAATTTGCTCGGAGGTATGAGTTAGGACTGTGCGAATATGGGCTGGCATATCGTCCGCACCTTCGGCATTATGAATGTAAGGGGCTGATTCGGGGACTAATTTGGCGAGAAAGTTAGATAAATCTAAAAGTACATCGGGGTCAGCATTTTCTTGAATTATCAAGCTTGCGGAAGTATGACGGAGAAATATTGTACATAACCCCGTTTTTACCCCAGATTCGGCAACTATAGATTCTATCTTGGATGTAATTTTGTATAGAGATTTGCCTTTAGTCGAGATTCGCAGTAGTTGTTGATGGTGCATACTTAGGAAAAATAGCTAATAACAGATTGGGCGACTTGCTCATTTCCATTTTTAGCGATAGATTCGTCTTTGTGTGGTAACTGTGGCGATTTCTGTAAAAATTCCCAATCTCCCTGAAAAAACTCCGATGGTGTAAGAATTTGATGTTGGGAATAGTTGGTAATCCCTTCTAACAGCAAAGCAGCTTCCGCAAAATCATCGCGCGTTATAGTCACAATTGGGATGTTTAAACGTACTGCTTCGGCGAAAGTGCTGTAACCAGGCTTAGAAATTACTCTGCTACATATTGGCATAAAGTCTACTGGGCGATATTTTCGGTCAGTGATTTTAAGTAAATTGGGTAAATTAGGGGCAGCAGCATCGAAGCTGATAAATTGCCAGTCGGGAAAGTTTTTGAGATTGTCGTAGGGAATTTGCTGCAAACCCAAGCCGCCAAAGGTAAGTAAAGCTGTTTTTTCTATGGGTTTATTTATTTGCCAAATTGCGCGGATTTCGTCGTTTTGGTAGCGAGGAGAACCGCCTGTTAAGCCGACATC
>JAPJOW010000350.1 GCA_030826005.1 Aliterella sp. RAGGC_92 | reverse complement strand
TGCTTCTTGCGCTCTAGCACTAGCTCTAGCTGCGCCGCCATCATACAGATTCCAAGTTACATTTGCCCCCACCGTATAATCATCCGCAAAGCTCCGGTCATCATTAAAAGTATCGCTGATGTTGTAATTAGTACTAACTGCAACTCTAGGTCTAATTCTTGCTAAGGCAACACGCCGATTTTGTTCGCTAATATTGCGCTGTGCTAACTGTTGTTGTAACTCCGCCCGATTTTGAAAAGCCGCAATGATGCTTTCTTCTAGCGATAAATTCCAAACTCCGGCTATTGCTACGGGATCTGTGGCGATCGCATTAGCACTTTGAGCTAAACTCAAACGATTAACCAACTGACGGCGGGCAACTTGCTGTTGGCTCAAAGAGTTTGTCAAGTCTTGATTGGCATTGGCAAGTTGTACTTGCGACTGCAAAACGTCAAATCTAGTCCCCACTCCAGCTTGTTCTCGCGCTTGAGCATCGCGCAAACTAGCTTCGGCATTAGCTACGGCGGCTCGATTGATTCTTACTTGTTCGTCGGCGGCTTGCAAGTCGTAGTAATCGTTAGATACATCTAAGCGTAGTTGCTCTGTTATCCGTTCGACATCTAATAAATCGAAGCGTAGTTGTTCTTCGGCGGCGCGGATGCGGGCAGTTCTAGCACCGGCGGTATAAACGTTATAACTAAGTTCTACAGTGCCGCTTAATGCCGTAGAACTGCCTTGACTGCTACTATTTTGAT
The DNA here is from genome assembly GCA_030826005.1 of Aliterella sp. RAGGC_92. Taxonomy (GTDB): domain Bacteria; phylum Cyanobacteriota; class Cyanobacteriia; order Cyanobacteriales; family Chroococcidiopsidaceae; genus Aliterella. The sequence continues at coordinate 1,910 of JAPJOW010000350.1, read as the reverse complement.
TGAGCAATTGCTCTAGTTGGCTGTTGCCACTTCCCGATAAGTTGCTGGCATTGTCATCGCTAAAAACACTACTACCTCTGCTATTTAACCCTCCTTGGACGCTAACGGTTGGATATTCCTCGGCTTGGGCTTCTCGCACGTTGGCGCGGCTGCGTTCTAGAGTGAGTAAAGCAATTTGCAATTGCCGATTGTTACGCCGTGCCAATTCAAGCGCTTGTTGCAAGCTAATTCCTTCGGTTGCTTCGAGCCGTACATCTTCTGGTTTAGTGGGAAATTGTAACGGATTGGGATTAGGGTTGAGCTTGCTAGGTGCGGGCTGATTTTGAGCGGGCGGCGTACTAACAGGTTCAGCTTGGGGAGGCTGGGGCGATCGCAGATTTTGCGGAAAAGTTGGGGTACTTGGCGATCGCGTTTGAGCTATAGTTAATGTCCTTACTTGTTTAATTTTCTGTCTATTGCCCATATCCAGCTTTATAGTTTGGGGCTTACTCGAAATTCTGGCAATATAATTTGTTACTCCCCGCTCGGCTTTAGCAGACTGATTTATGAATACGACTACGGTACTAGCTAGGCAAAAGCTATTAAATATTTGTCTCACCACTTCTCCTCACTTCAAAATCTTCTCAGGCACAAATTGCTCTAAATACTGACAGGTTGCAGCATAGAGCTAAATAAAACTGATAATGTCGATCGAGCGCTTCTCAACTACTTTATAAACATTTTTAGCCTTGCGTAAAGATATATACCCTAGTTAAGGTTCGTATCCTAAGTAAATAGTATACCGATTCCGTAGATATGCAGTTGTTGGACAAAAATTTCGATGTTTTTCTAAGATTTCCTCTAGATTGATATTTATCACTACAAAAAAAAGACAATTACTAGAATGTAATAATTGCCTTTGATTGATTAAATTTCTATTTTGCTATTTAGAATTTTTTAACCCTCCAGAGCGGATAATACTAAAAACTAACCACAATCCTAATAAACTAGCTGCCGCAAATAAAACGCTACTTGGCAACGATAAATCGCTTGTTTGCGCTTTACTAGAAATAATTGCCGCCCCCATAATTAGCGAACCTACCAAAATGCTAAAAGAAAGGCGATTGGCAGAGTCGTCAACACTACTGCGCAGTCCATCAAGCCCGCGCAATGATAAATTCCATTGCAAAGTTTCGGAAGTTACCCGATCTAACAACAACTCTATGTGTCGCGGCGATTGGAGAGATAAACTTTTAATATCTAAGGCAGTTCTTAAGAGCGATTGCAAAGGATTTGCACCTAATAATTGCCTCCTAAATAGATCGGTAATTAATGGTTTAATTTCATCTAATAAATTTACTTCAGGATTAAATTTACGAGTGACTCCTTCTAAATTTGCTAAAGTTTTAGCGTACAAACCTAGATTGCTAGGCAAGCGAATTTTATTGTTACGAGCAACTTGCAAAACTTCGTAAAATACCTGACTAAAATTAATTTGCGACAAACTTAAGTTATAGTATTTTCGCAACATTCGGTCGTAGTCATTTTCCAAGCGCGATAAAATTACAGGCTGGGCGGAATCTGCTAATTGTAAAGTTAGCTGACTGCACCTTTGAGCATCTAGATCGACAATTGCCAGCAACATTTCAGTCAAAATCTGTTGGGTGCGAGGATCTAATCTGCCGACCATACCGCAGTCTAATAAAGCGACACGACCATCTTTGAGATAAAATAAATTACCTGGGTGGGGGTCGGCGTGAAAAAACCCATCAATATATACCTGCTGAAAAAAGGCACGAAATAGCAAAGAAGTAATTTCTCCGCGTTCAACTCGTGAATCGATGCCATCGCGATCGCTATTTAGAGTAGCTGTTAAAATGGGACTGCCATCTAACCACTCCATGACCATAATTTTTTCTGTAGTCAGATCC
>JAPJOW010000105.1 GCA_030826005.1 Aliterella sp. RAGGC_92 | reverse complement strand
TAGCTCTGCTTCCCGCTTTGTTGCCGTTGGGTTTGGGGGGCAGACCCCCCAAGTCTTGGTTTTTCTTAGAACAAGCTAGGACTACTTATTTAGCGCCCATCCCGACTAAACCCGCATAAACAGCGCGATCGCCCAATTGATCCTCTATCCTCAGCAAACGGTTATACTTAGCAACTCTTTCGCTACGACACAAAGAACCCGTTTTAATTTGTCCAGCGCGAGTAGCCACCGCCAAATCGGCGATCGTTGTATCTTCTGTTTCTCCCGAACGATGACTGATAATCGAGCGGAAACTATTACGAGTAGCCAAATCTATCGTTTCCAAAGTCTCCGTCAATGAACCAATTTGATTGAGCTTAATTAAAATTGCATTAGCGGCAAATTGGTCAATACCTTTTTTAAGACGAGTAGCATTAGTTACAAATAGATCGTCGCCAACTAACTGAGTTTTAGTACCTATTTGTTGCGTAAGAAGCTGCCAACTACTCCAATCATCTTCGTGCAAACCATCCTCAATCGAAATTATCGGATAAGAGTCGCACAATTGCCCTAAATAAGCAATAAATTCCGTTGGTGCATGGGGTACGCCATCATAGACATATTGACCATCAGAATAAAACTCACTAGCCGCCACATCCAGCGCCAAAGCTACTTGTTCCCCTGGTTTGTAACCCGCTTTGGCGATCGCCATCATCAGTAATTCTAACGCCGCTTGATTAGACTCTAAATTCGGCGCAAAACCACCTTCATCGCCTACACCTGTAAGCAAACCCTGATCATCTAAAACCTTACTCAACGCCGCAAAAATCTCCGCTCCCCACCGCAAAGCTTCCCGAAAAGAAGACGCACCCACAGGAACAATCATAAATTCTTGAAAATCCACGTTATTAGAGGCGTGAGCGCCACCGTTAATTACATTCATCAACGGAACGGGTAACAAGTTGGCTAGAGGGCCGCCCAGATAGCGGTAAAGCGGTAATCCTAAATACTCCGCACCAGCCTTTGCTGAAGCTAAAGAAACCGCCAAAATTGCATTCGCACCCAAATTCGATTTATTTGCAGATCCATCCAAAGCGATCATCGTGCGATCGATTAACTCTTGATTTGTCACATCAAAATCGAGTAACTCAGGAGAAATTACTTCATTGACGTTTTTTACCGCCTTGAGTACCCCTTTACCTCCATAACGGCTTTGATCGTCATCTCGCAATTCGTGCGCCTCAAAGCTTCCTGTAGATGCCCCACTGGGGACTTGAGCGACCCCGACAACACCGCTAACTAAATGAACTTCCGCTTCAATCGTGGGACGACCGCGCGAGTCAAGAATTTCTCTAGCAACAATGTTATCAATGGCAGTATCTAGTGTATTCATCATCCTCAATAGCACCTCAATTAAGTCAGCGATCGGCTAGAAATGCAATATATCGCGTTTTTACAATTAAAAATGTAATCTAGTGAAGGATTTGGAGTTGCAAAATGAGATTACTACATACAATGCTCCGAGTGGGCAACTTAGAAGCGTCTTTGAAGTTCTATTGCGAGTTACTAGGAATGCGGCTATTGCGCCAAAAAGATTATCCAGGCGGCGAATTTACTTTAGCTTTTGTCGGCTATGGCGATGAATCCGACCATAGCGTCATTGAGCTAACCCATAACTGGGGTCAAGATAAATACGATTTAGGCAATGCTTACGGTCATATTGCCTTGGGAGTAGACGATATTTATCGCACCTGCGAACAAATTAAAAGTCAAGGCGGTAAAGTAGTGCGCGAACCTGGGCCAATGAAACACGGTTCAACGGTGATTGCTTTTGTGGAAGATCCAGACGGCTACAAAGTAGAGCTAATTCAACTAGGTACTCAAGGAACTAAACCAGCAGATTCTTCAACTCAAATGGTTGCCAGTAATTAGCAATGAAGTTCCGATTTAAGTTGTATCGACCCCAATTAAGTAAAAGCCAGCTAGGAACTAATTTGATGCTAGTAAGTTGCTCGATTTTGTTCCTAGCTTTTCCTGTGGAAGCTCAAGTTGTTGAGGCGCTTGATTCTACCCAGCTTGCCCAAGTAACTGCCGTAGACGAACTAAGCGATGTTCGTTCCACAGACTGGGCTTATCAAGCTTTAGCTGCGCTTATTGGGCGCTACGGGGCTATTTCTGGCTACCCAGACGGTACTTTTCGCGGCAACCGCTCTATTAGCCGTTACGAGTTTGCCGCAGCCCTCCAAGGAGTATTAGAACAAATTAATAATGGCACTTTTGTCAGTCAAGAAGATTTGGTAACTTTACGCCGCTTGGAATTAGAGTACCGCCAACCTTTAAATCAAATTCGCACTCGCTTAGATGATATTGAAGGGCGCGTTAGTAATTTAGAAACCAATCAGTTTTCTGCTACAAGCAAGCTGCAAGGCGAAGTAATTGTCGCCCTCACCGAAGGTAGCAAAGCAAGCCCTACTCTTGTCGCCCGCACGCGCTTAAACTTTATTACTAGCTTTACTCCTACTAGCCGCTTACTTACTCAGCTTGAAGCGGGAAATAATGGGGGAGATGCGATTTCTTATGTCCATAATAAAACAGCTAATTTTTTAGGTACTACGGGCTTATTAGCTGATGGCGGCGGTTTGGAATACACCCAAGTTAGTAATAACGTGCAATTAAGGCGCTTGTACTACACCTTTCGTCCGTTTACCGATTTAGAAGTAACCATCGGGGCAAAAATGCCCCCCGAAGATTTTATCGATCGCAATCGTTACGCCAACGACGAATCTAGCGACTTTAGCTCTGGTTTTTTTGTCAATAATCCCCTCATCGTCCCTACCCAAATCGATCGCCCTGGGGGTGCGGGAGCGGCATTAGCGTGGAATATTGGCGGCGGTGCTTTGACGCTGCGGAGTCTTTATGTCGCCGTAAATAGCAGTACAACCAACGATGAAGGGGGATTGTTTGGCGAAGACAATTCCGGCACTATAGAACTAGAATACGCACCCCGCGCTAACTTTGCTTTGCGCTTGCAATACACCAAAGCCTTAATCGATAACACCGATATTTCAGCTTTTGGCATTAATGGCGAGTATGCTTTTAACCGGACTACAGCGTTTTTTGGGCGTTTTGGCATTGGGAATTACGATGGCTTCAACAGTGCAATTGATCGAGACTTAAACTTGCAGCCTTACACTTGGGCGGTGGGCGTATCTTGGCGAGACTTGGTGTTACCGGGGACTTTAACGGGAATTGCGATCGGACAACCTTTTGTTGAGGAAGACTTGGGCGATGCTACTCAAACTAACTTTGAGGCGTTTTATAAGCTGCAACTAAGCGATAATCTTAGTATTAGCCCGATCGTCCAGCTAATTGACAATGCTAATAATGACAGTTCTAACGGTATTACTTGGCAAGCTACCATAAGAACGAGTTTCACGTTTTAATGTGACACGCCTATTACTTCATTCCTACGCCTAGTGCCTAATGGTGGGGATACTTGCGAATACGTTTTAAAACTCCCTTATGTTAGTTACCCTCACGCGCCAGAAATTTGAACAAGTTATACCTCGAATTGCCACTGCCGAGCAATATAAGTATTACTGGGGAAAATCTACAGATTTTTTGAAACGGCTGTTAATTTCTGTGGTTGCTGTCCTAGGTGTTTTACTACTGAGAGTCTTTTTAGGTGCGGGTTTTAGCACTATTTTATTTGGTGCGGGGTTAATTGGCGGGCTTTACTGGTTTTGGGGTCCTGTATATTGGGCAAGTTTACGCAATCTGGAGTATCGCCGCTATCCCTACGCTGGCTTTTTTCGCGGTCGGATCTTAGATATATTTCTAACGGAAGAATTAATCAGTACCGAGGAAACAGTAAATCAAATTGGAGAACTTGTATTAATTGAAAACCGCGAACGCAGACTAAACTTAGAAATTGGCGACGAAACAGGATTTGTAACTACAATCCAAGTGCCATTGCGTAAAGAACATAAAGCGATCGCAATAGGTCAAGTAGCCGAAATGGTACTGCTGTCCAATAGCCCGGACTTAAGTAATATCGATCGAGTTACAGACTTATACATTCCCAGTCGAAGTCTTTGGGTCAGCGATTATCCATTTTTACGCAAAGATATGTTTGTAGATGTTAGCCGTCGGCTTGGTAGGGAGGGAGAAAGCGATCGCAACCGTCCGAAAAAGAAATCGCGCTCTAAACGGCGTTATGTAGATTAATTGCCAAAATCCTCCCCTTTCCTTGTAGGAAAGGGGTTTAAATCAAACTAAGAATTAGATTTTGCTGCGCCTTCGCCACCTTCTTGAGAAGGAGTTACGTTGTGTGCGGTGTCAGTTTTGGGCTGAGTATTCTTTGCCTCACCGCTATAATAACGCCACTCCCAATTCAGGATTTCTGGCATATCTTCACCGTGTTCGTTGATATATTGCTTGTGTTCGATTAGTGTGTCATGCAACATTTGTTTAACGTGCGCGGCGGTGTATTTAAGTTTGGGTACGCGATCGATCGCATCATCTACCAAGCTAAAACGATCCAATTCATTTAAAACCACCATATCGAAGGGCGTAGTTGTTGTTCCTTCTTCTTTGTAGCCCCGGACATGAAGATTGCGATGATTTGTGCGTCGATAGGTAAGGCGATGAATTAGCCAAGGGTAGCCATGAAAAGCAAAAATAATTGGTTTATCAGGAGTAAAGATAGAATCAAAATCTTTATCGCTTAACCCGTGAGGGTGTTCGCTTTCTGGCAAAAGTTTCATTAAATCAACGACATTTACTACCCGCACTTTGAGATCGGGGAAGTTTTTGTAAAGCAAATCCACCGCCGCTAATGTTTCTAAAGTTGGGACATCCCCCGCACAAGCCATAACTACATCGGGTTCTACTCCTTGGTCGTTACTCGCCCAACCCCAAATTCCGATACCTGTAGTGCAGTGTTTAATTGCTGCATCCATATCCAAATACTGCAAAGCGGGTTGCTTTCCGGCAACAATTACGTTGACATAATTACGGCTACGCAAACAATGATCGGTTACAGATAGCAGCGTATTAGCATCGGGTGGTAAATAAACCCGAATTACTTCCGGTTTTTTGTTCATCACATGATCGATAAAGCCCGGATCTTGATGAGAAAAACCATTGTGATCTTGTCGCCAAACGTGGGAAGTAAGCAAATAGTTGAGAGAAGCGATCGGTCTGCGCCAAGGAATATGACGAGTGGTTTTCAACCATTTAGCGTGTTGGTTGAGCATGGAATCGACAATATGGATAAAAGCCTCGTAGCAAGAAAAAAATCCATGTCGCCCCGTCAACAAATAGCCTTCTAACCAGCCTTGACAAGTGTGTTCGCTCAGTATCTCCATAATCCGCCCATCGGGAGCTAGGCGATCGTCTTCGGGAAGAATTTGGGCGTTCCAAGTGCGATCGCTGGCTTCAAATAAAGCATTAAGCCGATTAGAAGCCGTTTCATCAGGACCCATAACTCGAAAATTGCGGCTTGCCAAGTTCTGCTGCATTACATCGCGCAAAAATTCACCCATAACGCGAGTAGCCTCAGCTACTACCGTCCCAGGACTTGCAATGTCTACCGCATAATCGACAAAGTTTGGTAGTTTTAAACCCTTCAGCAGCAAACCACCGTTAGCGTGAGGGTTAGCCCCCATACGGCGCGTTCCTTGGGGTGCTAAAGCCGCAAGTTCTGGCATTAAAGTTCCATGCTCATCAAACAGTTCTTCGGGTCTATAACTTTTCATCCACTGTTCGAGTAATTTTAAGTGTTCGGGCTTCGTTGCCATTTCCGCAAATGGAACTTGATGCGATCGCCAATAATCTTCAGTTTTTTTGCCATCAACTTCTTTTGGCCCCGTCCAACCTTTGGGCGACTTCAATACAATCATCGGATATGCCGGGCGGGAGGTATTGTTGTTACTCCGAGCTTCGTGCCAAATTGCTTTAATGTCAGAAATCACTTTCTCTAAAGTTGCTGCCATCAACTGGTGCATGGCTTCTGGTTCTGACCCTTCTACAAAATAAGGCTTGTAACCGTAGCCAATAAGTAAACTTTCTAATTCTTCGTGATTCATCCGCGCCAACACTGTAGGGTTGGCAATTTTATAACCATTTAGGTGCAAAATTGGTAAAACTGCGCCATCAGTTACGGGATTGAGAAACTTGTTACTATGCCAGCTAGTAGCCAATGGACCCGTTTCTGCCTCGCCATCGCCGATAACACAAGCAACAATCAAATCGGGATTATCAAAGGCTGCACCGTAAGCGTGAGAAAGCGAGTAACCAAGTTCTCCCCCTTCGTGAATTGAGCCGGGGGTTTCCGGTGCAACGTGACTGGGAATGCCGCCAGGAAAAGAAAATTGCTTAAATAGTTTTTGCATTCCCTCATAATCAGGGGAAATATGGGGGTAAACCTCGCTATAAGTTCCCTCTAGATAAGTATTTGCTACTATTCCAGGCCCGCCATGACCGGGGCCTGCGATGTAAATTACGTTCAAGTCTTGAGCTTTAATTAAACGGTTGAGGTGGACGTAAATAAAGTTCAAACCTGGGGTTGTTCCCCAGTGACCTAGAAGCCTTGGCTTAATATGTTCGAGCTTAAGCGGTTCTCGTAGTAGCGGGTTGTCTAATAAATATATTTGCCCGACAGATAAGTAATTGGCTGCCCGCCAGTAGGCATTGATTTGATGCAGTTCTTCGGTACTTAGGAGCAGTGTTTGTGGGGTTGTTACTACCATAATTGAACGCTTTTGTACTGTAGATTTGCGATCGCTAGATTTATAGTAGTTACTTTGACAAAAAATTGCTTTTTAGTCAGCCCTCATCGTCATCATGTCCGTAAGCTTGCCAAGCAAGTTCTACCAAACCATTAATAATAGCTGTAGCTACTACCGCGCTACCTTTGCATCCATCAATCCGAATGTGCGGGACGTTTGAATCGTTTAAGCGTTGTTTGGCTACATCCACGTCAATAAATCCGGCGGGCGTACCAATTACTAAAGCAGGTTTAATTTCTTCCGCTTCAATTAATTCTAATAGCGCCGTTAATCCGGCTTGTCCTTGACTGACAACAAAAATTGCTTCGGGATACCTTCTTGCCAAAGTTTCAATTTCCCAAGAGATATTAGGATCTTTGGGATTCCAATTATGAGCCTCGACGCTGCAATAAACGGGATTGGCGAAAGTTTTTTGAATGTGGGCAGCGATACCAACTTGGATCGTTGGCAAATCAACAATAATGGTACTCCGCGCAGCTAAAGCGGCGGCTCCGGCAGGCAAAGCGCGATCGCTAAACCGAATTAAAGATTTATATTCAAAGTCTCCCGTTGCATAAATTACCCGTCGGACTATTTCATACTCGGCGGGTGAAAACTCATAATCGCCAATTTCACGGTCAATTAATGCCAAGTTTTGGGCATCTGCGATCTGCCATTCCATTTGAATTCGCTAAGGTGTGAGGGGAATACTTGAAAGCTAAACTTTACTCTAGACTTCCGTCCTTATCCTACCCTGTAGTTAGGATAGATACTTGCAAAATGCGCTTCATGCCTAATTTATATTTCTGGTTTAATATCGCGCAGCATTAGCTCCTCTAATGCCTGTCTTGGTGTCACTTTCCCTACCAGCAGCCGATGAACTTGTGTTGTAATGGGTACGGAAATATTGTGTTGCTGGGCGCGTTGCATCAAAACTTTGGCTGTATTTACGCCTTCGGCAGTTCCTTCTAGACAGGCTAAAGTTGCTTCCAAAGTCTTACCTTGAGCCAAAGAGTAACCTACTTGATAGTTGCGACTTAAGGGACTATTGCAAGTAGCCAGCAAGTCGCCTAAGCCGGATAAACCGTAAAATGTCTCAGTTTTTGCGCCCCAACTATTGCCAATTCGCACAATTTCTGTAAGTCCGCGCGTGAGTAGCGCCGCTTTCGCATTCGTTCCTAGTTGTAAGCCATCGCAAGCCCCCGCCGCGATCGCCATCACATTTTTTAATATGCCCCCTAATTCCACTCCCAGAGGATCGTAATTTGTATAAACGCGGAAGCGTAAAGACGAAAAAGCTGTTTGCACTATTTCCGCCGCCCCAATATCGGTACTAGCTACAACCGTTGCGGCGGGTAAGTTTTGCTCAATTTCTTTAGATAAATTTGGCCCGCACAATACAACCACCGGATGAGCAGGAAAGCAAGCACGCCATATCTGCGCCGGGGTTAAAGTTGTAGAAAGTTCTAAACCTTTGGTGGCAGTAACAAAAATTGTCTGGGGATAAATAGGCAAAGATTGAATTTCTGTAGCTACGGCTCTTACACCTTTCATCGATACTGCCGATAAAACTATCTCCGCCCCCTCTAGCGCCTCCTCTAAGCTCGTTGCGCCGCTACGCGACCATAGATGGACGTTGTGACCGTTAGCGGCGGCTAGTTTAGCTAAAATCGTTCCCCAAGCCCCCGCACCCAAAATAGCGATCTTTGTCTCGCGCACAGCTATTTACGCGGGTAACGTTGCATTAATTCTCTTACTTGTTCGGCGTGGTAAGAGCTACGAGTTAGCGGGGACGATACTACTTGCAAAAATCCAATCGATTCGCCAAACAGCCGCCAATCATCAAATTGTTTTGGAGTCACAAAGTTTTGAACTTGTAAGTGTTTTTGACTCGGTTGCAAATATTGCCCCAAAGTTAAAATATCGCAGTCTACTGAGCGTAAATCAACCATTACTTGCCGAATTTCCGCATCTGTCTCGCCCAAACCCACCATTAAACCAGATTTAGTATAAACTCCCGGATTAATTAGGCGCGACTTTTTTAATACTTCCAAAGTGCGATCGTAATCTCCCTGGGGACGAGTGCGACGATATAAACGGGGTACGGTTTCTGTATTGTGGTTTAAAACTTCTGGCGCAGCAAGCAAAATTGTTTCTAAAGCTTGCCAATTGCCGCACAAGTCGGGAATTAATACTTCAATAGTTGTTTGGGGTGAAGTAGCCCGAATTGCCTCAATACACCGCACAAATTGACTTGCACCCCCATCGGGTAAATCGTCGCGGTTTACTGAAGTAATGACGACATGATTTAGTTTTAATCGCTGTACGGCTTGCGCTAATCTATCCGGTTCAGTAGCATCTAGGGGTTTTGGTTTTTTCTCAAAATCAATATCGCAATAAGGACAAGCTCTAGTACAAGCTGGCCCCATAATCAAAAATGTTGCCGTACCCGCGTTGAAGCATTCGCCAATATTTGGGCAAGAAGCTTCTTCACACACGGTATTTAGGCTTAAATCTCGGAGAATTTCTTTAACGTTTCCGACGCGCTCCCACTGAGGCGCTTTTACCCGCAACCACTCTGGTTTGACAGTCACAATTAGTTATCAATATAAGTGTTAATCAGCATCGATCTTAACAGGCAAGTTGTCCGAGGATGCGATCGCACTTTAATACCATCACAGCTAGGCTAAATAAGCTCTGGATCGATTCCCATTTCGCGTAATTTTGTAGCCAAGGCTTCGTTACGCTTTTTCTGTACTTCCAGTTGGGTAACTGCTTCGTCTGCTCGGAGGCGTTCTTGTTCGGCTCGGAGACGTTCTTGTTCGGCTCGGAGGCGTTCTTGTTTGCGTAAACTATCTATCTCTACAAAACTTAAAAACTTCTCTCCATCAGCTTTAAAGATTTCTAGACTACCAGAAGAAGTCGCAAAGCGCACGCCTAAGCGGGGACTTACCCAACCGTTTATTTCCTCAATCACTTCTAATTTGTTATCTAAACGTCGCCAACCTGTCAGATCCACATCATCGGGATCGTAAATATAGTATTCTTCTACTCCGTAGCGATCGTAAAATTGAAACTTTTTCGCCATTTCGCCTAAGCGATTGCCAGGAGAAAGAATTTCAAATACCACTTGGGGATTAATATTAGCTTCTGTCCATTGCTTGTAAGAACCGCGATCGCCTTTAGGTCTTCCAAAAACAACCATCACATCCGGCGCTTGACAAATGCTTTTACTTCCTTCCACTGGATACCAAAGCAAATCCCCAGCTACAAAAACATCCGCTTGATTGGCAAATATTAGTTCTAAGTTTTCTTTAATAGTCACGATCCAGCGAAATTGCTTGGTATTATCTGCCATAGGCTTGCCATCGCTGTCGGGATATATGATTTCGGCGTTAGGAGTCATTACTTGGGACACCATATTTACAATGACTGAAATCAGCGTTTTAAACCTAGCATATAGCACTATTTGCTGGAGATAAATTGTAGATACTTGCTTAGATCGCCCGCTAAAGAGGAAAATAGAAAATATAAGTACCAGGAGAAGCGATCGCAGTGAGTCAGGAATTTGATTACGATCTAGTTATTATTGGCGCTGGAGTAGGCGGACATGGCGCTGCACTGCACGCTGTTAGTTGCGGATTGAAAACGGCAATTATTGAAGCCGCCGATATGGGGGGTACTTGTGTAAATAGAGGCTGTATTCCTTCTAAAGCTTTACTAGCTGCTTCTGGTAGAGTGCGAGAATTACGCAATGCTCACCACCTCAAATCCCTAGGTATTCAAGTTGGTAATGTAGAATTTGACCGCAGTGCGATCGCACATCATGCTAATAATCTGGTTGCAAAAATTCAAGGAGACTTAACAAACAGTCTCAAACGCCTCAATGTTGAGATAATTAGAGGTAGAGGTCAGTTAGCCGGAGCGCAAAAAGTAGCGATCGCAACGGATAATGGAGAAAAAACTATTACTGCTAAAGATATTATCCTTTCCCCTGGCTCAATTCCTTTTGTTCCTCCAGGAATTGAAATCGACGGCAAAACCGTCTTTACTAGCGACCAAGGCGTAAAGTTAGAGTCTTTACCTGATTGGGTAGCAATTATTGGTAGCGGTTATATCGGCTTAGAATTTTCCGATATTTACTCGGCTTTAGGTTGCGAAATTACGATGATTGAGGCGCTAGATCAGCTAATGCCTGGTTTTGACCGCGATATTGCTAAACTAGCGGAGCGAATTTTAATTACTCCCCGCGATATTGAAACTCATGTTGGGGTAATGGCAAAAACTGTTACTCCTGGAACTCCTGTTGTAATAGAGTTAGCTGATTTTAAAACCAAAGAAGTTATTGATACGATTGAAGTCGATGCTTGTTTAGTCGCCACCGGACGCATCCCCGCCACGCAAAATCTCGGTTTAGAAACCGTAGGAGTAGAATTAGACCGTCGGGGGTTTATTCCCGTCAATGACAGTATGGCGGTGTTGTCTGCTGGGGAAGTAGTACCGCATCTGTGGGCAATTGGCGATGCTAATGGTAAAATGATGCTGGCTCATGCCGCTTCAGGACAAGGAATTGTTGCGGTAGATAATATTTGCGGCAATGAGCGAATAGTTGATTATCATAGCGTTCCTGCCGCCGCCTTTACGCATCCAGAAATTAGCTATGTAGGCATGACTGAAACCGCCGCTAAAGAAGCGGGAAGCAAAGAAGGCTTTGAAGTGGGTACAGTGAGAAGTTATTACAAAGGTAACTCTAAAGCGATCGCCGAAGGAGAAGCCGACGGCATGGCAAAGCTAATTTATCGTAAAGATAATGGGGAAGTTTTAGGAGTGCATATTATCGGCTTACACGCTTCAGACTTGATTCATGAAGCATCGGCGGCGATCGCCAATCGTCAAACCGTACATACTTTAGCGCACTTAGTCCACGCTCACCCAACTCTATCGGAAGTATTGGACGAAGCATATAAACGCGCGATCGCATCTTAAGTAAAATTATTTTTGTTGATACAATGCAAATCCGCCGTCGTCCCCCTAATCGGGCTATTGCTCTTGAAAGTATGCGCTATCAGGTCGTTGTACCGGGCGCTGAACCGAACAATATTTTAGAAGAAATTGTTTGGCATAAAGAAGATGAAGTTAATCGGCTAAGGGAAAAAATGCCTTTAGCAGAATTACAACAGCAAGCACTTAAAGCGTCTCCCTCACTGGATTTTGTTAATGCTTTGCGTCAAGCTAAAACCAACCCTGGATTAATTGCGGAAGTCAAAAAAGCATCGCCAAGTAAAGGTGTAATTAGAGCCGATTTTGACCCCGTAGAAATTGCTAAATCTTATCAAAAAGGCGGTGCAGCTTGTTTATCTGTACTTACCGATGAAAAGTTTTTTCAAGGTAGTTTCAGCTACTTAGCTCAAATTCGGGCGGCGGTAGAATTGCCTTTGCTATGCAAAGATTTTATTTTGTATCCTTACCAAATGTATTTAGCCCGCGTCCGGGGAGCGGATGCGGTATTGCTAATAGCGGCAATTTTAACCGACCAAGATTTGCAATACTTTATGAAGATTGCCAAGGCTCTAAAAATGGCAGCTTTAATTGAAGTGCATTCTATAGAAGAACTCGATCGCGTTTTAACTTTAGATGGCGTGGAATTAGTTGGTATCAACAATCGCAACCTGGCGGATTTTTCTGTTGATTTGCAAAATACTTGTTCGATCTTGGCAGAAAGGGGAAGCCAGCTACAAGAGCGAAATATCTTAGTTGTCAGCGAGTCAGGATTGCATCAACCTGAAGATTTGGCACTGGTAGCCAAAGCCGGAGCAAAAGCGGTATTAATTGGCGAATCTTTAGTAAAACAGCCAGATATTAAAAATGCGATCGCGCAATTATTTAAAAGTAACGAACAAAAATAGGGAAAGAGTCGGACATAAGCCGGGTTCTGTTCTGATGAATAATATCGTAGAGACGTAGCACCGCTACGTCTTTTCTTATTTTTCCACCAGGGCGGTTATCTATCTGGGACGATTGTTACCAAGCGCCTCAAGCGGTTCGTAGGCAGTGGAATAGGTAAAAGACCAACCATTATTCCTTTGACCTTGCTTCCAACCGGGGTTTACCGAGCCAGCGTCTCTCGGCGCTGCTGGTGCGCTCTTACCGCACCTTTGCACCCTTACCGATTTCCGTAGAAATCGGCGGTATCTTTCTGTGGCACTATCCTCACGATCGCTCGCACTGGGCGTTACCCAGCAAGTTTGGTCTTTCGGAAGCCCGGACTTTCCTCAGATTAGCTGCCGTGCCTAATCTGCAACCACCTGCGCCTACTCTTTCCCCATATTTAGTTTAGTAGTGCTTGGTGCAGTTACAATGTTTTGCTCTAAAACTGAAATTTAAACCCATCCGGGGGAAGACGATATTTTTATCGTTATTTCCTAACATTCATACAAGTAATCAACTCAAATAAAAGGATGTTTCTGTATGATTGTCAATAAAATATTCAAGCGTCTGACTTTGACTATTGCAAGTGTAATGCTATTAGGTTTAGCATGGTTTGCTGCTCCTGCTACACCCGTACAAGCTTCACCATTGAATCATTTAACAAGCGTTCAAATAGTTGCCGTTGCTCCTAAAGGAACTATTCAACCAAAGACCGATGAAGTAGGTTTTGACGAACTAGAAAGCGGCAAAGAAGCAGCAAAAATCATTCCTAAAGATTTAGGCAACTCCAATAAAGATATTAAAGGTCGCATCGAACGTGCGGCGGGCGAACTAGGTAACGATCAGTATCAGCGCGTTTTTGGTGGCATAACAGAAGATACCAAACTCAGCGATGCTGAACGCAAAGTAGAACAAAAAGCTAACCGCTAAATCAGTTTTTTAACCCGTAGAAAAATCTTTGCAAATCTCGGTGATTTTGAACTAATCAAAATCACCGAAAAACAACGATACATCATAAAGTTTAAACTTTGTATCTACTGTAACTATCATTAAACCTTCGACCAACGCCTGGGCAATTAACATTCGGTCAAAAGGATCTTTATGATACATTGGCAAATCAGCAACCTTGATTCCATGCTCCAATGTTACGGGCAAAACCTCAAATCGACTAAATCGCAAAGCTTCCTCTAAATTATTAGGAGCGATTAATTTACCTACGGACTGTTTAATCGAAATCTCCCAAGCACTAACCGAACTGACAAAAACTAGATTTTTAGGAGTAGCGATCGCCTCTCGCATTATTTCTGGCAAACTAGAATCATTTTCTAAAAACCACAACAAGATATGAGTATCTAACAAAAACTTCACTGCTCATCCCCATAAAAGACAGCAATTATTTCGTCTGTTGTTTCATCAAAATCATTAGCAATCTTAACTTGTCCCTGCCAAAAACCCGCTACTCTGGGCTTTAAATCATCATCTAGATTTATTTTTGTTTCTGTAAGCTCGGATGAAACTAAAGGTAGAACTTTTGCCCAAGGAACACCTTGGCGAGTTAAAGTAACTTCAATATTATTTTGGATATCTGACAATAAATC
>JAPJOW010000349.1 GCA_030826005.1 Aliterella sp. RAGGC_92 | reverse complement strand
ATTAACTTTAGAAGCCGCTCACTCTCGCCGCCGGGTGCTGCACGCCGCCGATACAACAGGCAAAGAAGTAATTACAACGCTGACCGCCCAAGTATTGCAACGTAAAAATATTTCAATTATTCAAAAAACCTTGGCAATAAGCTTGTGGATATCACCAACGGGGCGCTGTCAGGGAATTAGTTTAATTTATGAAAATCGAGTAATTTGGGTACGAGCTAAAGCCGTCGTTTTAGCAACCGGGGGTGGCGGGCAAGTTTTTGCTCATACAACCAACCCCGCCGTCAGTACTGGAGATGGGGTAGCTATGTCTTGGCGGAGCGGCGCAATAGTTAGAGACTTAGAATTTGTTCAATTTCATCCTACAGCTTTAACGATTCCTGGGGCAAACAGCTTTTTAATTAGCGAAGCCGTGCGGGGAGAGGGCGCTCACTTAGTTGATGATACGGGAAGACGCTTTGCTTATGACTATCATCCTCAAGGAGAACTCGCGCCTAGGGATATAGTTAGTCGGGCTATTTTCACGCACTTACAAAATAACGCGATCGATCCTGCGAAGGCGAATGTTTGGTTAGATTTGCGATCGCTCTCCAAAGAAAAAATTAGCCATCGTTTTCCTAATATCATTCAAGTATGTCAGCGCTGGGGCATCGATGTATTTTCTCAACCGATCCCCGTTGCTCCGGCGGCTCATTACTGGATGGGGGGAATTGTTACAGATTTAAGCAATCGCACATCTTTGCCGGGTTTATATGCCGTTGGCGAAACTGCAAGTACCGGAGTACATGGCGCTAATCGCTTGGCGAGTAATTCTTTATTGGAATGTATTGTATTTGGCGCTGGGATGGCGAACTTAAAGCTAGACGAAGATATAGATTTTCCCCGGCTAGATAGCACGGAATTAGTGTTTAAACTATCTGCCAGCGCTTGGGACGAGCAGCAAACAACCTTAGAAAAAATCCGCACGCAGTTACCGCGTTTAATGTGGAAAAGTGCGGGAATTTGTCGGGAGCAGAAAAGTTTAGAGTCAGGAATGGCTCAAGTAGAGCTATGGCGACAAGAATTTGCCAACTTAGCTTTAAGTCAATTTCTACTTAACTTACCCACGTCGCAAATAGGTAGTTTTGATAACGCAACTCCCCACCAACAACTATATTTATGGGGAGAAACCCGTAATTTACTCGACATTGCCTATTTAATCTTGCAAAGTGCCTTATTTCGCACCGAAAGCCGGGGCGGACATTACCGCCAAGACTATCCGCAGACAAACCCCGATTGGCAAGTCCACACCTTAATCGAAAAAGATTTGGTATGGACTTCAGAATCACTAGCGTAGTTTTGGGCTAAGGTGCGGGGACGATAACAAAATTGCGATCGCCTGTATAACCAGAAAGATCGGCAAGTTCGTTTAAAGTCTTGACTCCGGGGTACAACTTACCTTTAATTTCCCAAGAGGGGAAACTTTCAACCTTCGCTGTTTTACATAAGTCTGGGCGGGGATCGGTGCCACCTTCAGCGCATTCGACATGATTAATTTCTTTGTAAGCTTCTTTGCCAAATAGCTCTTTTTGCTCGTGACAGTGAGGACACCACCAAGCCACATACTCTTTAGCACCGCTCTCAGTGAGGTGACGAGCTAAATCAATTTCCGCTTTTCCTGAAGTTGTAGTAATTTCCCAACCAACGCCAGGAGTTGGTTGACTTACAGGGCGTACTGCTACTTGTTGTCCGGTAGGAGAAGCCCCAGGATTAGTAGCATTACTATTAACCCCAGCATAAGCGCCTAAAGTTCCAATCAGAGTTATCATGCCTACGACAATCGCCGTAAACAAAATTTGTCCAATATCTTCCCAAGTGCGACCGACAATTGTTAGGACGAGCAAGCTCAGAGAAAATAGCGCTGAAGCGAGACAGTATATACATAAAGCTTTCAGTTCAAAAGCCAGCAGATACATTAAATAGCTGCTAAACACCGTCATAGCGATCGCGCCCGCTAGTAGCAACAGCCAAGTTGCATTTTCAACTTTGTAGTGTAAATCTTTATTTTTTACAGCATCGATTGCCAAAGGAGCTAAAGCAAAAATCAGCATACTGACATAAGCCAAAAACCCAAATAAAGCCAATGGTTGCCCAAAAATTTCCGCGTAAGGACTAGAAAGGACAAGATCGCAGCTTTTTGTCGGACAAGCCGCAGTATTTTGGGAAAGTTTGACGACAGTGAGATAAGCAGTAGTCAAAGCACCAAGTCCAGCGATCGCGCCAATTATCGGACGCGACCATTTATGAATCCAAGGAATAGAACGACGGCGACTCATTAAATTAACCCTATATTTATTGAATAGATCGCGATAACTAAAACTTACAGTAATTAAAAATTAACCTTTTGTCGCCCTAAAAAGCTTGTAATTTTAATAGATTATGACGCTAGTTTTTTTAAACTAAGCATTAGACCCCTTGCACGAATCCAAAAAAGCTTCCGAAATCCCCCGTTGCTCTGAGGGACTTTGAATCTAGTTCCTCTCAGAATTGAGGAGTTAGGGGCGAAAAATTATCTATGCAAGAAATCTATTAAAGTTTGTTTATGTTCACCAAAACAACCTCCACCCGGATACTGCTAGGACGCACGGGACTTGTTGACCTATTGATAGAACTATTTTTGGAGGGGGTTTGGGGGA
>JAPJOW010000104.1:8622-14390 GCA_030826005.1 Aliterella sp. RAGGC_92 | reverse complement strand
ATTGGTTCCCAATCGGGATCGGTGCGATTGGTTACTAGCACTTCTCCAGCGCGGAATTGGTCAATTTTGCGCGCATCTACAATAATCCTCGCTACACCTTGACCGATGGCTTCTCCCACACTACGACCAATAACTAAGGGCGATCGCGTTTCTTTTGAGGTAAAATGATAGCTGCGTAAGGTAGTTTGGGATTTTTGTGACTGTACGGTTTCTGGTCTAGCTTGGACGATAAATAATTCCCCTGTTACCCCATCCTTTGCCCATTCCATATCCATTGGGGTATATTGCTGGTGGACTTTGGTATAGTGATTTTCTATTTCGCACGCCCATTTTGCTAGTTGTAAAATTTCCTCATCTTCTAAGGCATATTTAGCGCGGCTTTCTGCGTCTACCAATACATTTTTAGTAAACTTAGAGCCGTCATCGTAGACCATTTTTAGCTCTTTGCTGCCGATTCTTTTTTTTAAGATTGGGCGAAAGCCTTGCTTTAAAGTCGGCTTAAATACATTGTATTCATCGGGATTTACTGCGCCTTGAACGACATTTTCCCCCAATCCATACGCCGCAGAAATTAGCACCGCATCTTTAAAGCCTGTTTCGGTGTCAATAGAAAACATTACCCCAGAACAAGCCAAGTCAGAACGTACCATTTTTTGCACACCGACAGAAAGCGCAACTTCTAAGTGGTCAAAACCTCTATGATGGCGATAGGAAATTGCGCGATCGGTAAATAAAGACGCAAAGCAGCGATGACAAGCGGCTAAAACTCCTGGGATACTATGAACGTTGAGATAAGTTTCTTGTTGTCCAGCGAAACTAGCATCGGGTAAATCTTCCGCCGTCGCGCTAGAACGGACAGCAACATCGGTATCTGTACCATACTTTTGACATAATTGCAAGTAACTTTGAGCGATCGCATCTCGTAATTCAGTAGGAAACGCCGTGTGCATAATTAGACTTCGTGCTTGTTTTCCGACTTGCTGCAACTTATGTACGTCGTCTATATCTAAGTCAGCAAATAGGCTATTTAGTTTTGCTGCTAATCCAGCTTTTTCAATAAAGTAGCGAAAAGCATAAGCTGTAGTTGCAAAACCGTTTGGAACTTTTACTCCACTTGGTACTAATTGCTGGATCATTTCGCCTAAAGAGGCATTTTTTCCACCTACTAAGGCAATATCGCTGATTCCTACTTCACTAAACCACAAAATTAGCGATCGCTCTTTAGATTTTGAGGAATTTTCTTGTTCTGCAACAATCATTGTGCTTTCCTCTACTCTTAAATTTTTGTCTAATAATTTCTAGTTTATCCAAGAAAAATTAAAACTATTTGATGATTTATTACTTCTTTCTAAAAATATGCAATTCAAAACAAATTTTTGTTGCCATAAACCATAAATAAAGAAAAAAGTATTAAATGTAATTTTTAATACTTTTTTCTTTGCTTCAAAATCTATAATTTATCTTCAACTAACTTGAGTTATTGAAAAGCAAGCTTAACTTTACTTCAGAAAATTCTAGCTTACCAAAACCAAAGCGATCGCCACCAGGGAGTAGATAAACTTATGGGGACATTGTTTTTTTTGCGGATATCTTGAATATTCCACCCAGTTAACCTAGCTAAAGTTTGCGATTCTTGTTCAAATCTGCGCGGTAAAGACCTTTTATACTCTCTCCCTGCATCGCATTTAACTTCGCCGTTAAAAGGATGATGCAAAACATATCTCCCTTGAAAAAATTGATTATTAGCTGTTTCTTGAAACATCAAATCTTCAGGAAATTTATCGCGGCTATATCGCACGTGCAAACGAGTTAGAAACACATTGCTATTTGCTGATGAATCTAACCAGAAAACGCCAGCTTTTCGTAATTCTTCTAAGCTTAAAGGTTCAGCCGAACACGGGTCGCAACTACCCATATTCCAAGCATATTCGAGAAAAGCTACTTTTTTATTTTCCTTGGTGTAGGAGTTTTGAAACATTGACTTGTAAAAGCTGCCAAATTCATCTTTAACAAATAAAGGAATATCCACATCCGAAGGAATATTAACTGTGCGGTAATTTGTTAATTCTGCTTGTCCTTTTGGCGACAAAATATAAACAAGTAAATCTTGCTCGTTTATAGAATTTATCATGCCTAGACGAATAGGTAACATGAATTTTGGCGACTCAAAAGCCATTGTTAATGGTCTAAGAAATTCGTAACCAGATTTATCAAACTCTGCTAAGTTGACCTTGGCAACAAAAAACTTCATCTTCTGGCGAATGTAAGGTTGCAATAGTTGCTTTCCACCTTTAGGAATTTTGTAACCATTAATATTTAACCAAGTCTCTAAGCCATTAGATTCTTTAGCACTTAAAACAACAATGTCATATTCGCCGACAGTAAACTTTGCTTCTACCGTAACTCCTAAAGAGCGATCGCGTCTACTTGCTCCTGATACTTGCACTGATGGTGCTGGCGCTCTAGCACTTTCTAGAGCATCATTACTAAAATAGTTAGTATCACAAGGGTCTTCGTCAAAGTATTCTACTAATCTAGGGGCGCTAAAAGCATCTAAATGTTCAATAATTTTACTATCGCCTACCCGGACTTGGTCAGCTTTTAAAACTACAGGTACAGGGACAACCAAAGCAAAATCTTTAACATCTCCTTGGTAGTCATTTGCCATAGTTAAAACTGTACGATTTCCGTCTCGCGCAATTACCACTTGAGATGCTTTATTGTATAACTTGGCATCGGCTTTAGAAACATAAAATCCACAAAATGCCCACGCACTAGGGACAAAACAAATAATAGCTATAAAAACTATTATTAATACTTTTAATAATTGTTTAAACACTCCAATCTCCTACAAATTACAAAGAATTATTTTTTACAGTAAGTAATGAATTATCATTTGCTTGCAACCAAGTAAATTTTGGTGCAGTCCAAATAATATCTAAAATAACTGTTAATGGCGCAAGGGCAAATAACGCCCAAAAAACCGCCGTAGAAATGAAAAAATAATTTCGCAAAATAAACGTTAATCCAGCAATACAAATAACCCAAATATAACGACCGCTTTTAGCGCTAGGAATTGAACGCGGATCGGTGAGCATAAATAAAGCAAATAATAATAATGAACCGCTCATCAATCGATGTAAAAATACATCTAGCGTCCAACCTAGCCAAATATTTCTAACTGCTTCCAAGCCTGCATAAGTGCCTAAAAAAACAGCGCTTGTATCCCACCTTCCTACCTGCTTTAAAATAATACCTCCCGTACCAAAAAATAAAAGCGCATACCACCAATCATCGCCCCACTGTCCCGGTGAAACCCAAGCATCGGAAGTAAGAGTTAAAGCTGAAATAATCCCAAAATTAGCAGGATTAAAAAAGTGCTTGTCATTAGCTTTAAAAATAAACTTACTAGAAATTGCTAAAAATCCTGCTAACACCATTGTTAGGTAACTATCAGCACGTAATAATAAACTTAATCCTAACGCTGTAATTACTGCACTTCGCAGCGAGGGGAGTTTTAATGGGTTGGATAAATTGAGCTTTTTAGTAGATAAATATGTTTTTAGTTCTTCATTAAACCACTGACTAATTAAGCAAGTTAATAACAAAACTATAATTAGTTCTGGCTTTAACGTCCAATCTTTTGTGCTAATCCCTAAAAATAAAAAACTAGCCAAAAATAATATTTGATAATCGCGGACATCTTTAAACATCACGATTTGTATAAATGCCAAAAACTTAGCTGAAAAAGGTAATTGTTGCTAGTATGGCTGCTAAGTAAATAAGTTGGTTAGCTGTTACATAATATGTAACAACCTAAGTAAAAATACAGACTAATGCTCAGTGTAGTGCGATCGCTAGGTACTAGGAAGTAGTCATCAAATTGTAATTATAAAAATTAAACTACGGCAAAGCTGAGTGTGGTATTTTGCATACTTCCCATAACTACAATTTTTGTAACTTTCTCAACAAATGAAAATATTTGTATCTAAAGTTACAGATTTTAAAATTAGTTTATGGATTAAGCTAAAATAGTAGCAACAGATACCGTTTACTACAATTCGCTATGAACTTTGATGCGAACGTAGACTGGGAAGAAGCGTTTGAGTACCGCCCTGGTCAAAAGGTTGAGCTAAAATCTCAGCCAGGCAGCTTGGATACGATTGCTAGTTACGAGCCAATGATGGTGCCGCCAGTTTGGTTAGTAAAAGATCCAAAACCTAGATATGCTCACGAACTACGAGTAATTTCTCATCCAGTCAAAGAAATTGGGGATCTGGCGATCGCAACATTATTTGGTAAAGCTAGAAGTATCAGAAATAAACTCAATTGAGATATAGATAGTGCCAGCTAAGAAAAACTCTTTTGCCAAGGTTGCTAATATTGCTCGACGCAACCCTTTAACTGTATCCCCTTCAGTTTTATTATGGGCAATTATTGGTATAGCTTGTGGTTTATTTGCTTCCTGCTATTGGTTGATACTAGAGGCGATAACTCATCAGCTAGAAGGTCTTACAGGATATAGCTTGCTAATAGTTATGCCTATTGCTGGCTTGATAGTAGGTATAGTAATCTACTTTTTGGGCAATCCTGGGGAAATAGGCTTACTTGTCGATAACATTCATTTTCAAGGTGGCAGACTGAACGCACGCGAAAATCCTTCCATGATTCTTGCTTCTTTAGCAAGCATTTCTGCGGGAGGTAGTGCGGGGCCAGAAGCTCCTCTAGTCCAGGTTACGGGTTCTTTTGGAACCTGGATAGCCGATCGCTTGCATTTGCAGGGAGAAAGCCTCCGATCCCTTAGTATTGCAGGAATGGCGGCTGGCTTTACAGCATTATTTGGCGCTCCTTTGGGTGGAGCAATTTTTGCTTTAGAGATACTGCATCATGAATATGTTTTAGAGTACTACGAAGCGATTTTGCCAGCGATTGTCTCTAGCTGTTCTAGCTATGTCGTCTTCGCGCTCGTTACGCATCTAGATATTGGTCCAACTTGGGAATTTCCTCAGTATAAATTGGACAATATTGATGATTATGCGATGGCAATTTTATATGGAATTTTGGGCGCTATAGCTGGATGGTTATTTATTCTAATTTTTCGGATTTGCGATCGCTTTTTCGCTAGGTTGACTGTGCCTATTTATGTCCAGACTACTTTGGTTGGTCTAGGTTTGGGGATTCTGGCGATGTTTTTTCCCTTAACTCGTTACTATGGGCATCACGAGCTAAATGCAGTTATTAGTGATGACTTAAGCTTGTTTGCTCTTTACAGCCTAGCTGCTGCTAAGATGCTGGCAATTAGCATTACTGTTACTGGGGGTTGGCGAGGCGGGATTATTATTCCTCTATTTTTTACAGGTGCTTCTATAGGAAAAGCGGTTGCCTTAAGTATGCCTGGACTTGAACCTGGACTAGCGATGATTTGTACAATGGCAGCACTCAATGCCGCCGTCACGCGCACGCCTATAAGTACCACCTTACTGATGGCTAAATTAACTGGTATTAGCCCCTTTACTCCCGTGTTATTTGCAAGTTTAATTGGTTTCTTTCTCTCGCCTAAAGTGCCTTTTATTGCTTCTCAACTCAAACTTCAGCAGGAAAATGCGGCAAAAGTGCAAGAATAAATCAATGTGACGACTTCTTTTCACTAATTAAAGAGCATCTGTATCTACACCGCTTGCTTTTAACTTAGCTAGGAGAATTTTTAGCTGTTGTTCGGCATTTTCTGCTCGGTGACGTTCTTGATCGGCTTTTTGACGCTCCTGGTC
>JAPJOW010000104.1:0-8522 GCA_030826005.1 Aliterella sp. RAGGC_92 | reverse complement strand
GCTTTTTGACGCTCCTGGTCGGCTAATTCTTCGGGAGTAAAATATCTATTTCCTTGTTCGTCGTACCAGTACAAAACCTCACGCTCTAAACCACCACTCCAGCTTGTCGCGCGTCCAATTCCTAAACCAATTTCCGCCATCCATACTGGTTCGCCCTTTTGCAACTGATATTGTCCGTCAATCAATTTATACACTTCAAAAGGCTGGTGTTGGTAACGCTTCCAGTATTGGGGATTATAAATTACATAGTATAAAACTCCTAAGTTGGCATAGATTGCCATTTTCGAGGTATATTCTCCCCCTGGGGTTTGTGACACAGTTTCTAAAACAAAAATAGGTGGAATGTTATCTTCTTCCCACAGTACATAGCTATTGCGCGACTCGTTCCCTGGCTTGCGGCGACTAACACCCAAACTTAAAAAACCATCGGGAACTACAGGGACAAGATGGTTAGCGCCTGTAGTATGATAAACACCCATATCGACGGCGAAAAACCAATCTTGACGCTCTGCCCAGATAAACTCTAATAAAAATAAGAGAAAATTGGGAATAAAGTTTTGATTTTCGTTATCCACTGGCGCATCGTCCGAACATGGGAGTTGCTCGCTACTTGGTAAGTTGAGCTTGGAGTCAAATTTTACCATTGGATAATCCTCAATTCTTTCTACCCTTTATTTTAGGTTCAGATTTGCCGCTAGAGCGATCGCTTGTGGTAATATGCGGTGTTCTTGAATTTGTATGCGATCGTGCAATGTCTCGGTAGTATCGTTTGGTAGTATAGGCACGGCAGCTTGACACAAAATAGTCCCGCTATCTACTTCTTGACTTACAAAATGTACCGTACAGCCAGTTATCTTTACTCCCGCGTCTAAGGCTTGTTCTACAGCTTTCACGCCTTTAAAACTGGGTAATAAACTAGGGTGAATATTGATAATTTTGTCTGAGAAAGCATTAATTAAAACTGGTGTAACTATCCTCATCCAACCCGCCATAATTACCCAATCAACATCGTAACGTTGCAGACATTGGATAATTTGCGTGTCCAATTCTTCCCGACTGCTAAAATCGCGGTGATTTAATAAAACTGTTGGTACATTCCACTTAACCGCACGTTCTACAACTTTTGCACTGGGATTGTTGTAGATTAATACTTTAATTTGAGCGTTTAGTTGTTCATTTTTGATAGCTTGGGCTACAGCTTCAAAGTTTGTTCCGCTACCAGAAGCTAAAACTCCTAATTTTAAAGGGGTTTCTGGAGTGGAAATAGAGGAAATACTAGGAGAAACCAGACAAGAAGTAGAATCATCAATGACTAAAGGCAGCGTCATACAGGAAAATATTTATAAATGGCAAAACTATATAGTAGGGCGCGGTTGGATAATGAGGAAGTCGCCGCCTGGATATTTCTAACTCCCGCACTAATATTTTTGACCGTATTTCTGCTTTACCCGATCGCTTATTTGTTTTACCTTAGCTTTACAGCAGGTAGTTTTACATCTTCTGGGATTAAATTGATAGGTTTACGCAATTATTGGCGTTTGCTAGTTACCCCCGATTTTTGGCAAGTTTTAGTTAATACTGTTTATTTCACCGTTGCAACCGTAATTCCTAGCTTAATAGTACCTTTAGGATTAGCTGTACTGTTGAATCGTTCTATTAGCTTGCGCGGATTGTTACGCAGCGCTTATTTTTTACCTTCGATTACATCTCTTGTCGCTGCTGGCTTGGGTTTTCGCTGGCTGTTTCAAACGGAAGGCGCGGTTAATGGACTGTTGAATATATTTGGACTTGCACCGATTTCTTGGCTGAGTAGTACGGTTTGGGCGATGCCTGTATTGATTTTATTAAGTATTTGGAAACAAATAGGTTTTAATATGGTGGTGTTTTTGGCGGGATTGCAAGCAATACCCGTTAGTCGTTACGAAGCGGCGGAGTTGGATGGTGCAAATAGTTGGCAACAATTTCGGCATATTACTTTACCTGGATTGCGCCCAACAATTGTGTTTGCGGCGATTACTACGGCAATTTTTACGCTACGAAGTTTTGAGCAAGTGTATGTAATAACTGGCGGTGGCCCGTTAAATTCTACTAACTTGCTGGTGTACTATATTTATCAAGAAGCCTTTGGACAGTTTGATTTTGGCTATGCAGCAGCCGCAGCTACCGTTTTACTTGCGATCGCATTTATTCTCGTATATCTGCAATTGCAAACTTGGGAAGAAGATAGTTAAATAGTTGACGCTTCGTAGCTTGATACCGATTCTGGGTTTTTCTCTAAGGTGTGCATAGAGTTCAAGGATAAAAACCCAAACCCAACTTTAGAAGTTATATCCAACAGAGTATAAAACATTGTTTCTGTACCTTGATTGATGGCATTAAACCCGGTATTCCCTAGCAGCCAAACAATCGGGTAAAGCGTCCATAATACTAAATGCACTGATAACAATTTGCGAAATACTTTTTTAGCTTGAGGATAGTTGCGTTCGGCTTGTTTGCGATATTGATTGACTAACAAATAAACCGTAGCCAAGAAAGCAAAGCAGCTAACAACATACCAAATATGCCCTACAGTTCTATCGGCAGAAATTGTCGCCACAAAACCCGTTGCAATCATGTAAGCATTAGCACCTAGTAAACTTGCAGTAATGGGTAAGCTAGTTTTCCCCAAAAAAGTCAAGTCGAGAATTAATAGCGGTGTGGATAAAAACCAAGTAATGTATCTTACCCAAACTGTGGGACGACCAGCAATAACGCTTTTACCTTGACCTAACGCCATTGATAAATATAAACCCGCCGCGATCGCACAAATAAAGAAATTTATTGTAAAAAGTATCTTCCACCGCTCGTTTTTGGCATTGTGCGCGCCGATTCCAAAAAAGATCGATCCCAGCGCCATTCCTACTACACCAATCCACAGCCAAACTTGAGCCATAATAAACCTTGAAGTGAAAGCTAATAAAGGCTAATTTACTGAGTTTCCTACTCTTTGACTTCCTCAAAAAGTAGGAAACTCAACTACTTGAAGTCGCCTATTAAGCTGGCTGAATCTGTATCCAAAAATAATATTGCTTGCTTTTGCTGGCGCAAAACTGAAGCTGGACAAGTTGGGGAAATAGGAAGCTTTAACATATTTTTCACTGCTGTCGCTTTCCGTTTTTCTGGCGCGAGACACAGGATTTTTTTACTTTGGCAAATCTGGGGAATTGTGAGAGTAAAAGCATATTGGGGTACATCTTCAACCCTAGAAAAATGTCCTTCGCCTACTTGTTGCTGGCGGGTTGCATTTTCTAACTTAACTAATTTAATTTGCCGAGTTTCGTCAAAAGATGCTACCGATGGTTCGTTAAAAGCCAAGTGTCCGTTTTCACCGATTCCTAGGAAACATAAATCGATGGGTTGCGATCGCAATAATTGAGAATAGACTTCGCATTCTGCTAATGGTTCTACGGCATCGCCTTGTATATAATGAAAATCCGCCGCATTGACTCTTTTTTCTACGTTTTTATGCAAATAGTAGCGAAAACTCGCCGGATGTTGGGCGCTAATTCCCAGATACTCATCGAGATGAAAAAAGACAACCCGCGTCCAATCTACACCACCTAAAGCAATTAGCGCTTCTAGAAACTTTAGTTGCGAGTTACCTGTTGCTAAAATTACCGTTGCTTGATTCTGGGTTTTTAGCAGAGTTGATAAATAATTGTGGGCTATCTGTGCTGCATCGGATGTTAGGGTAGTTGAGCGATCGCATAGATGTATTGTCAGATCGTCAACTTGAAAGTTTTTTACAGGTGCGTGCAAAGAAGTTGTAAGTTCAGACATGAATTTTAGGTTAGAAAAGCTATGTTACGGTGCTGGTATAAGCTAGGTTAGACTTTCACTATTTTAAATATCGATGAATTATTGGCTGATCAAGTCTGAACCGGAAACCTACAGCATTTTACACTTAAAGCAAGACCGTCAAACAGTTTGGGATGGAGTACGCAACTATCAAGCGCGTAACTTTTTGCGCCAAATGCAGCAAGGAGACAAAGCATTTTTTTACCACTCTAATACCAAAATTCCCGGCATTGTCGGCTTAGTTAGCGTAGCCAAACCCCAAGTTGTCGATCCTACTCAGTTTGACCCCGACAGTAAATACTATGATGCTAAATCTACTCCCGAAGCACCGCGCTGGCAAACAGTAGTTATAGAATTTATTGAAGCTTTCCCGAATCTCCTACCTTTAGAAACATTAAAGCAAGAATTTAGTAGCGATGAACTTTGGGTAACAAGACGCGGTAATCGATTGTCTGTAATGCCTGTAGATGCAACCGTAGCTAAAAAGATTTTACAATTGACTTGCTAAAAAATATCCGCCGGATCGGCAGATCGGAGTTTTCGCATAGCGATCGCACCCGAAACGCTACACATAATAACTGTTAGCACCAATACTGTTACTGCTCTATTTACCGTCATAGAAATTGGTAAAAGTGTCGCCGCATAAGTAACTTGATACAGTCCGAAGGAAAGCACAAAACTAGGAATAAAACCTAAAATCGCCAGCAACAACGCTTCTTGGATCAAAACTCCTAGCAAATATAAGTTTGTATATCCCATTGCTTTAAGCGTGGCATATTCTGGTAAATGGTCGGAGACATCGGCGTACAAAATTTGATAAACAATTACTATCCCGACAATAAACCCCACTCCTACACCTAATCCAAATATAAACCCGATGCCCGTACCGCTTGCCCAATAATCTTTTTCAGTTTGAGCAAATTCTTCGGTAGTCAGCACTTTGACATCATCCGGTAAACCAGCAATTAGTTGACTTCGCACTCGTTCAATATCTGCGCCAGGAGTTAAATTAATTAAACCAACTTCGATTTGTTCTGGTTTGCGATCGGGAAATAGTTGTAAAAACGTTGAATCGCTAGTAATAACGTTACCATCTGCCGCAAAAGACGATCCGTTGGTAAATAAGCCTTTGACGCTAATAATTTTGCTATTTAGTTCCGTTTCCACCGTACCCGTTTTATTAAAGCGATCGGCAATTGTGCCGTATTCGGGACGACCTGCTTGGTCAAACAAAACCTGGTTTAATAGTTTTAATTGATCTAAGTTTTGGTTTACTTCAGGAAATTTAAAAGCCGGACTTGCGGGATCTACTCCCCAAACTAAAATTGCGCGACTAATGCGAGTTTCAGGATTTTGCCACTGTCCGGTAGAAATGTATAGCGGACTAACTTTATTAACTCCTTCATAACTCAAAGCTTGGTACAATCGCTCTCTAGAAAAGCTTTTGACGGAAAACAATGTTTGAAATTGCGGATTGATTAACACCAAATCGGCTTGTAAAGTGCGATGAGGTTTGACGGCGGAATCGTACAGCGCACCCTCAAACCCCATTTGGATAAATATCAACAAGTCAGCAAAGGCAATTCCAGCGATCGCTACAGCTAAACGGGTTTTTTCTCTAGTTACTTGCAGCCATGCTAGAGGAATTTTGTTAAACAATTTGTGTACCATAAATAAAAATATTTATATCGAATATTCGTTTTAAATTAACAACGCAAGTGGTTTGATACCAAAGAAATACCAGCAGCTTACCGATACTAGGTTTAACTAACTACTTTATTTTCGCCAACTTGATACAGAGAAATTTGGTCTGCAATACTAATCATTTTTGTGGACGACACCGATCGAGAAGTAAGTTGATATTTGCAATTACTTTAAAGGGGTTCTTTGCTCGAAAAAATGCTGCGATCGCGGCTTCGTATGGATTTCTACCTGTTTGCTTGACTTCTGCGATCGCCGTTTGATTAGAAAATCCGCGACTATGCACTAACCAAGCTGCTAAAACAATCCCCGTGCGTCCAATACCACCACTGCAATGTACAACTACTCTCTCAGAAAGCTTGTCAGCTTCAACTAAAAACGGCAAGATATTTCCCGTTAGTGCTTCGATATTAGGTAATGTAAAATCTTTAATCGGTGTCCAACAAACTTTTTGATATCCAAATTCTTGTTCATAATTGCCTAGCAAGTTTGAATAGGAAGCAAGTTGCTCTTTGGCTAGCAAACAGCAAACTCGCTCAATTTTTTGACTTTGCATATATGCACACCAATCACGTACATTTTTATCTGAAAATCCAGGTCTAGCAGATCCAAAAACAATGACTTCTTGTTTTGATGCCGCCGCAAATCTGTACATAACCTTACCCATTTTTATTTCAACTATTGATAGTCTTTATGCACCTACTTTTAAACCAGAAGTATTTACGAAATATGGCAACATTGATTTACTTGGTTGTTAATAAGCATTGACTGCTTATCAACAAATTCTTTTAGCTTGCGCTGTCTCATTAGAAAAATAAGGACAACCATAGAGAAACTCCAAGGGATTTTATTAAACATAATTATTTTTATTATTCGGCGATCGCTTCATCGTCCAAAATTTAAGGTTCGCTTCTGGTAAACCACCTGTTCGCACGACTTCAAACCCAAGCCTTTTATAAAAACGAACGCCTCCGTCAGTAGAAGTTTCTAAGTAGCAAGGCAATCCTTCCTTATCTGCTTGTTTAAGAATTGGTTGCAGCAATAAACTTCCTATCCCTTGGCTTTGATAGATGGGAGAAAGACCTAGCATAAATAAATACCAATGAGGCTGAGGTAAATCTTGCTTGTGATGTTTTTCAATCATCAAAAATAGTGATATAAATTGCCCTAGTCGGCTCAAACGCAGTTTGAAAGGTAAAGCATATAAACCTAATTGCAATAAGCGAAAATCGTTTAGCGGATATTCGCTTGGAGGTATCCAGACTGCAACACCTTTTAACTCCTTTGTAGTTGTATAAACATGGTGGTATGGCTGGCTGTAGCGTAATGCAGTTTTAGCGAGTAACTCAATTGCATTGATTCTTAATTGTTCTTGTTCGGAAGTAAAATAACGAAAAATTGGGTCGTTATTAAAGGCATGAGCAAGGGTTTTGCTGGCTACGTTAATCTGGGACATTTCTAAACGAACAACTTCTGTAATCATTTTTTCACCACAGTAAATCGTTTATAAAAGTATAAAATTTGACAAAATCAATTTTGGCAAGCGCTATAATCAAGCGAACTTTTTCTTTATCTTGTGCAGTTCCACATAGGTAAACAACTTTACAAGCTGCGATCGCGATAATTAACCAGGGGTAAGTTTTGCGGCGAAAAAAGCGAAACCAAACAAAAGATGTTTTATACAGCATGACTTTGGCTAGTTAACTAAAGATTTACAGATGCGCGACTTCTTTCCTCTAACTTGCGCTGTCTCATCAGCAAAAATAACGGCAACCCCAGCGAAACCCCAACGAGCAAATTACTAGCAATATAAATCCATAAATTTTTCATTCCTAGCCGCGAACCTTCCCAAAACACAAAAGCCCAAAGCACTAACGATGAAACAATCAAATCCATCGCAAAAAAGCTAGAGATGCGGTTAACAAACAGTTGCTCGAAAAAAAGCTGTAAGTTCAATCCATGTTCTACTAAAAAAGGCACGAACTGAGAATAAGGTAATACAGTTCCTAAAATGCAAAGAATGAGATAGGTAGTTTGAATCATAAATTCCTCTTTATATCAAACATTCGTTATAAATTGATTGCTGTTTGGACTTGCAAATTAGTCAAACCTGCAACGCGCTTGCTATCAGTAGGGTTGAGACGAATTTTTACTTCAAAGATCCGGCGATCTAAGTTTTCTCCTGGGCGATCGCTAAATACTTTTTGACGCTCTACTTGTAAACCAATTTGCGCTACTGTACCTTTAACTTCGCCGTCAAAAGCTTGACTTGTAATTACTGCTTGCTGTCCAACTTTAATTTTGCCAATATCAGTTTGGTAAACTTCTGCTACTGCAAGCATTTGGCTAGTTTTTCCCATTGCAACAATTCCCTCATCGCTGAGTTTTTCGCCAGGGTAAGTATGAATTTTTAGAATTTGTCCTGCGATCGGCGAACGAATATAAGCTCGATCTAAAGCCGTTTGAGCGCTTTTAACTGCCGAAACCGCACTTTCTACTTCTGTTTGCGCCGCTTGCACATCTACCGGACGCACTTCAGTAATCCGATTTAAGTTAGCTTTAGCTTGACTAATTTGAGCTTGCAGACTTGTCAAACTGCGGTTTCTAGTAGCGATCGCTTCCTGCAACTGCGCCGATGCGGTTTCGGCTACCAAACGCTTGCTATCTAAAGTAGAAGATGCGATCGCACCTTGTCCGTACAGTTGCTCAAAACGGTTATACTCAGCCTTAGCGTTGCGTACTTCCGATTCCCACCGAGCGATCGCCGCTTTTTGAGTTTCATTACTACCATTTAATTCTGCCTCTAACTGCGTAATTGTTGCTTGTTGCGCCCTAATTTCCCCAGTTTTTGCCCCTGCTTTGACTTGATTTTGCTTGGCAATAGCGTTTTTTACTTGTTCTTTGGCTTGTTGCAATTCATCACTCAAGACTTCGCGCGAATCCAAAACTGCTACTACTTGCCCCTTTTTAACAATGTCGCCTTC
>JAPJOW010000348.1 GCA_030826005.1 Aliterella sp. RAGGC_92 | reverse complement strand
GTACGGGGACAAAGTTAGGCGATTTTGTCGAAGCTAAAGCTTTAGGTGAGGTACTCTCAGAAAATCGGACTACTGATAATTATTGCGCGGTAGGTTCAGTAAAAACAAATATAGGACACTTGGAAACCGCCGCCGGGATTGCGGCGCTAATTAAAGTCGCTTTAGCGATGAAGCATAAGCAAATTCCCCCAAGTTTGCACTTTTACACTCCCAACCCAGAAATAGATTTTGATAAGTATTTGCTGCGCGTGCAAACGAAACTAGCACCTTGGGAAACTAATGACGTACCTGCTTTAGCGGGGATTAATTCTTTTGGGTTTGGCGGTACTAATGCTCATGTAGTTGTAGAAGCTGCGCCACCACCAATAGAAAATAAACAGTTACAGCGCCCATTGCAGCTATTAACAATATCCGCTAAAAGTGACAAGGCTTTACAGGAATTAGCGCAAAGCTATCAAGCGTTGCTAAAAGATCCTTTAGTAAATATTAGCGATATCTGTTTTACAGCAAATACAGGGCGATCGCATTTTAACCATCGTTTAGCAATTATTGCAGATTCTCGCGCTAGTATGGGCGACTTGCTGGCGGCATACATTCGCAAAGATGAAGTTGCTGGAGTTGTTAGCCATCAAACCCAGAAAACTCCGCCGAAAACAGCATTTTTATTTACAGGGCAAGGTTCTCAGTATGTAAATATGGGGAAACAACTGTACGAAACTGAGCCTTTGTTTCGCGAAAATATTGAGCGATGCGATGCAATATTACGCAATTACCTAAATATACCGTTAGAAAAACTCTTATCTTCTGAATCTTTAGACGAAACCGCTTATACACAGCCAGCTTTATTTGCTTTGGAATACTCTTTAGCCAAACTTTGGATGTCTTGGGGAATTATGCCATCGGTCGTAATGGGGCATAGTGTAGGAGAGTACGTCGCCGCTTGCATTGCGGGAGTATTTAGTTTAGAAGATGGGTTGAAATTAATAGCTCATAGAGGGCGATTGATGCAAGAATTGCCTCCTGGTGGAGTAATGTTTGCAGTCATGGCAACCGAGGATAGAGTACGCTGTGCGATCGCATCTTACCAAAACGAAGTTGCGATCGCAGCGATTAACGGTTCGCAAAGCATTACAATCTCTGGAGCAAGTGAAGCTGTAAACAAAGTTATTGCGGGTTTAGAAGGAATTAAAGCCACAAAGCTAAACGTTTCTCATGCTTTTCATTCGCCTTTGATGCAGCCAATGTTAGTTCAATTTGCTCAAATTGCTGGAGAAATAACTTATTACCCACCGCAAATTGATTTAATTTCTAACGTTACGGGGAAAAATATCAGCGCTGAAATAGCTAATCCTGAGTATTGGTGTCAGCATATTAGCCAAACTGTACGATTTTCTGAGAGTATGGCTTGCTTGTACGAGCAAGGTTATAGAGTATTTTTAGAGATTGGTGCTAAACCTATTTTGCTAGGTATGGGGCGCAACTGCTTACCCCAAAAAGAAAACTTATGGTTGCCAAGTTTACGCCCACAAGTTGAAAACGAACAACTTTTACAGAGTTTAGCCCAGCTTTATGTCCGAGGAATAAAGGTAAATTGGACGAATTTTGAGCAAAATTTAGGGAATATCACTTCTTTACCTACCTATCCTTTCCAACGTCAGCGTTATTGGTGGGAAGGCGCTAAGTTAAAAAGCAAGCCTACTATTACAAATCATCCCTTATTAGGGGAAAAACTATCTGCTACAAATTTTGAATCGATAATTAGCCAAGATTCGCCAGCTTACTTAAAAGATCATTGCTTTAATAATCAACCAATCTTCCCCGCAACAGCTTACTTAGAAATGGCTTTAGCGGCGGGGTTTGAGGTTTTTAAGTCAGAAAAGTTAGTAATTGAAGACTTCTTTATCGAAAAACCGTTAATTTTGACCCAAACCCCGGCGAAAGTACAACTAATTCTTACTTCTGAAGGTAAAAGCTATACTTGGCAAATATTCAGCCTTGATAGTAAAGATTCCTGGTTGCTGCACGCTGGGGGAAAAATAGCTGTAGAGACTCAGACTAATAAAACAGTATTACAAACAAAATGCGCTCGCACCATTTCCGTTACAGACTTTTACCAGCAAGTTAAACAGCAAGGATTGGAATATGGTACAAGTTTTCAAGCTCTTACAGAACTTTGGGTAGGGGAAAAAGCAGCTAAAGGTAAAATTCAACTATCATTAGCCGCCGAAAACTATCAATTTCACCCAGTTTTGTTAGATGCCAGTTTGCAAGTTTTGGGCGCAGTCTTAATTGACAACGGTACTACTGATACCTATTTACCCGTAGGATGCGATCGCATTCAAGTATATCGTCACCCCGATAATTGCCTGTGGAGTCACGTAAGGCTAAAATCAGTCGGGCAGCAAATAAAGGCAGACTTACAGCTATTTGACGAAACTGGCGTAGTCGCCGAGATACAAGGATTAACTTTACGCTATGCAAATTACTCTAAACCTGTAAAAGTAGACTTATCAAATTGGTTGTACGAAGTTACTTGGCAACCTAAACCTAAAACTTTACAGCCTAGAAAAGCAGAAAATTGGTTGATATTTGCTGATAGTCAAGGGATAGGGGCAACTTTAGCAGAGAGATTGAGGGAAACAGGCGATAGCGCAAGCGCGCCCGGTTACGGGCTTCGCA
>JAPJOW010000347.1 GCA_030826005.1 Aliterella sp. RAGGC_92 | reverse complement strand
CTCAAGGGAAACATAGCGCAATTCAAACTGAACTTGCTGCGGCTATTAATGCTGCTATTAAGCCTCAAAGAATTGCTAGGGCTTTTTCAGAGTTGCGCTGTACTTTTGGGGGAAGGTCAACTGTTCCCGATGTCTCGGTATTTGTTTGGGATAGAATACCACGCGACGAAAATAACGAAGTTGCTAACGTTTTTCACCTAGCACCGGATTGGACAATCGAGATTCTCTCGCCAGACCAAAGCCAAACAAAAGTCACTAAAAATATTTTGCATTGTCTCAAATACAACACTCAAATGGGTTGGCTAATCGATCCTGACGAAAAATCTATATTTGTTTACGCACCTAATCGGCAACTAGAAGTGTTTGAGAACCCAGAAGAGCCTCTACCTGTACCATCTTTTGCCAGCGAATTAAGGCTAACTATAGACAGCTTATTTGCTTGGTTACAAAATTAACGCAAATCTGCTTTAGAAATTGGGGTAAATTTTTCTTACCTAGAAAACCTATTATCTCCTCATTTTGTGGGATGTACGGGCATTTATTCCTAGCTAATATATTTTTCGATAGTATTTTTTCTAAAAAAATGAGCAAAGATAATAATAGCAACGCTGAAAGCAAAGATAGCAAAACTAAAGATACTAAAACAAAAGCCGAAAGCAAAGATAGCAAAATTAAAGATACTAAAACAAAAGCCGAAAGCAAAGCTGAAAATACAGATAATACTTCTAAAACCTTTGATATAGCAGGTGTTCGCCCTATCGATCCTAATAACCTTGAGGTTGTGGGAATGCTTGATGTAGATGGTCAGCGTCCAATCGCCGCAGGCGAAGTACAAGCAAAATCATCTTTTTACGAAGATGGAGAACGTCCCATTGGTGCTAGTAATCTAGACTATGAGCATACTTTACACGAAGACGGCGATCGCCCGATTGATTCAAGTCACCTTGAAGTAGCTTCTACTTATAACGAAGATGGCGATCGCCCAATAGGTAAAAGTGACTTTCAAATCGAAAGCACTTTAGAAGTAGATGGTAGCCGTCCTATCACTACAAACAGACCACCAGAGCAACAAATTATCACCGACTACATAGACTAATTTTCTGTAGTTGGCATTAAAATAATTATTTTGCCCCTGTGACTTCAACTACTTTCCGTCTCTCTCCTTTAATTAGGATTACACTTTTAAGTCTCTATACGGCTTTAACTGCACCTTTGCCTTTTTTGTCGCAAGTGACAAGTTCGCCTATCCCGCCTGCATTATTGTGGGTGGGGATTGGTTTAGGGGCGATCGCATTGTATGCTGCCCTTAGCGAAAGAGTAGTTTTAGGCGATCGCACTATTTCTGTAACTTACCCTAGTTGGATTCCTAGTTTCTTTCGTAAAGGTTGGTCTTTGGATTGGTCGGATATTAAGGAACTAAAACCGCGCACTACAGGACAAGGCGGATTAGTTTACTATTTCCT
Organism: Aliterella sp. RAGGC_92; assembly: GCA_030826005.1. Classification (GTDB taxonomy): domain Bacteria; phylum Cyanobacteriota; class Cyanobacteriia; order Cyanobacteriales; family Chroococcidiopsidaceae; genus Aliterella. Next base: position 1,281 of record JAPJOW010000347.1, on the reverse strand, counting down.
TAGTAACGATGGTAAAGGCTATTTGTTACCGATGCGTGTTGCTGGTTTTGCTCGGTTGGTAAACGAAGTACAGGCAAAAACAGGCATTGATACCACCGATGTTAAACCTTTGGCGCAACCTTGGATGTATTTGATTTTGCTAACTTTTACGCTGCTGCTATTGTTGGTAGATATGTGGACAATAACAAATGCGATCGCGCTGGGAAAATTAACCTAATTTATTTGCGAGTAATCCGTGCAAACAGCACAGCTACGTCTAGATAAAATAAGTCTTTCAGCTACGGTAGGTTCTCAATACTTACTTAAAGATGTTTCCTTTGAAATTGCCAAAACTGAACTTATTTGTCTAATTGGCGCTTCCGGTGCGGGTAAAACTTCTTTGCTAAGGGTGTTAAACCGTCTTACCGAACCAAGTTCAGGGACAATCTACTTAGATGGTGAGGATTATCGCAGTATTCCAGTTATTCAATTACGCCAACAAATTGTCTTAGTACAGCAAGAATCTAAGTTACTAGGAATGACGGTAAAAGAAGCTTTAGCATATCCGCTTAATTTAAGGGGGTTAGACAAGGCGCAGATTCAACAGAGAATAATTTATTGGAGCGATCGCTTACACATCCCCAACGAGTGGCTAGAGCGGACTGAGGTGCAGCTTTCGGTAGGACAAAGACAAACGGTTGCGATCGCGCGTGCTTTAGTTACTCAGCCGAAAATTTTGCTATTAGATGAACCTACATCCGCTTTAGATGCGGGTAGAGCTTCTCAATTATTGCAAGTATTAACCAATTTAGCGGCTAAGGGTGAAACTACTATTGTGATGGTAAATCACCAATTAGAATTAGCGCAAAGCTTTTGTCAGCGTGTTTTATACTTGGAAAATGGGCAATTAATTCACGATTTGCCTAATACTCCCGAACTAGACTGGGTTAATCTAAAAAATAACTTAGTACAAACAGAAATGAAAGCCGCCGAAGACTGGAATTAGCCGCCAGTAACTAGATTCCATAATAATTGTGGTAGCTGGGTTATTTGTTGCCATAAGTCTTGATAGCCGATACCAAATATTAATTGCAATGCGAGGAGAATTGCGGTAATTGCGATCGCTGTAGTAACTGTAGTCTTGACAATCTTAATTAGCGCCGTAAACACCAGCCAAGATACAACGATTGCAGCAATTAAAATTATCAGTTCAACGGGCATTAGTATTCTCTCAACGCAAAACTCCTTTAATATTAAAGATAAAACTCGTCGTTAGCTGTTGAGAGGATGTTTTTAAAATTT
>JAPJOW010000346.1 GCA_030826005.1 Aliterella sp. RAGGC_92 | reverse complement strand
GCGACAGTCGTCATGAAGTCCGTACCGAAAGAGGAAGTATCTAGCTACGGCGTAGTTGTCACCGATGAAGACGGACGGATTAAAGCCTTTCAAGAAAAGCCCTCGGTAGAAGAAGCTTTAAGTACAAATATCAATACAGGAATTTATATTTTTGAGCCGGAAGTTTTAAATTACATTCCTTCCGGTCAAGAATACGACATTGGCAGCCAGTTATTTCCCAAGTTAGTTGAAATAGCCGCACCTTTTTACGGCATTTCTATGGACTTCCAATGGGTAGATATTGGCAAAGTCCCCGATTATTGGCAAGCAATTCAAGATGTGCTAATGGGTAAAGTAAAAAATGTCAAAATTCCCGGTCATGAAGTTAAAAAAGGCATTTATACAGGATTAAATGTTGCAGTAAATTGGGACAAAGTAGATATTACGGGCCCCGTTTATATCGGTGGCATGACTCATATTGAAGATGGAGCTAAAATAGTCGGGCCGACAATGATTGGCCCTAACTGCTGGATTTGTGGCGATGCGACGGTGGAAAACAGCGTAATTTTTGAATATGCCCGCCTTGGCCCTGGGGTACGCTTAGTAGATAAGTTAGTATTTGGGCGTTATTGCGTCGATAAAACCGGAGCTACTATTGACGTACAAGCGGCGGCGTTAGATTGGCTAATTACCGATACTCGTCAAGCACCGCCGTCCGAACCGCCATCGGAGCGCCAAGCGATCGCGGATTTATTAGACAGTCACTAGCAATTTATGGCGTTACTTGATGAAAAATAAGGGAAATTGCCGCAATTCCCCCGATCTAGATTCGCTAATGCCCAATTTATCAAATAGGAGACAGAATATATTTCTGTCTCCTGAAGTTAAAAATTAATTACTCAAATAAGTGTACCTGCTTAAAGATTGTTCGTAAGTTTGCAACAATCTTTGCGCTTCAAGTAGAGTGATGCGCTTGTCTTGCAAGGCTTGCTCGGTACGCTTGCGGATACTTTCAACCAAATCCTCCGCATCGTACTGGACGTAACCGACAACTTCCGTCATCGTATCGCCTTTAACTACGTGTTCGATTTCGTAGCCTTTAGGAGTTAATTGAATATGTACGGCATTAGTATCGCCAAACAGGTTATGTAAATTGCCCATAATTTCCTGATAAGCGCCGCTCAAAAACATTCCCAAATAATAAGGCTCTGAAGGATTGAAGGAATGTAATTCCAAAACTGACTTTACATCTCTTAAATCGATAAAGCGGTCGATTTTGCCATCGCTATCGCAAGTTAGATCGGCTAAAATGCCTCTTTGAGTTGGTTCTTCGCCCAAACGATGAATGGGCATAATTGGAAAAAGCTGATCTATAGCCCAACAATCTGGCGCTGATTGAAACACCGACAAATTGATGTAATAAATGGAAGCCATGATTTTTTCCAAATCTTCTAAATCGTCCGGTACATAGTCTTGTTGCCGAGTTATTGCCAAAATTTTCTCGCAACACGCCCAATAAATCCGCTCTACTCTTGCTCTTTCCGTCAGGCGCAAAATTCCTAGGTTAAAGCGACTAATAGCTTCTTCCTTAAACTGAGTCACATCGTGAAAAGTCTCTTGAAAGTTTTCGACATTAATTGATTGATAAGTTTCCCACAAATTCCAAATAATCGGCGGTTCGCCTTCTTTAGGCGGTTCTGGCTGCCCTGAAGGGACATCGCAGGTACTTAAAACGTCAAAAATAAGTACCGACTGGTGACTTGCGATCGCTCTCCCACTTTCGCTAATTAACGTTGGGACGGGCAATTGACGTTCGGCGCAAGTATCTTTTAGTTCCGCCACAATATCATTAGCGTAATTCTGCATATTGTAGTTTTTGGAAGCGTAGAAATTGGTTTGCGAACCGTCATAATCTACCCCCAAACCACCGCCTACATCCAAATACTTCATATTCGCGCCCAAAGTTGCCAACTCTACATAAATCTGGCTGGCTTCGCGAATTGCATCTTTAACAACATTTATTGCCGAAATTTGCGAACCGATATGGAAATGCAACAACTGCAAAGAGTCTAGCAAATCCGCTCCTCGCAGTTGCTCTACTGCATGGATAATTTCGGGGATAGTTAAGCCAAACTTAGCCCTGTCGCCACTAGAACCGCCCCAGCGTCCCACGCCTTGAGTGCTAAGTTTTGCCCGAATACCCAATAGCGGCTTAATTCCTAACTGACGGCTGGCGGTAATGACTAAATCTACTTCCTCTATCTGCTCTAGCACAATAATTGCCGTTTGTCCGAGCCTTTGGGATAGCATCGCCGTTTCAATGTATTCTCGGTCTTTGTAGCCATTGCAAATCAGCAATGCGCCGGGGGTATCGAGCAGCGCCAACCCAATCATTAATTCGGGTTTCGAGCCAGCTTCCAAGCCAAATTGATGCGGTTTGCCAAAACGTACCAAGTCTTCGATTAAATGGCGTTGTTGGTTGCATTTGACCGGGAAAACGCCCTTATAAACACCAGGATAATTGTATCTAGCGATCGCTTTAGCAAAACAAGCATTCAACCGCTCGATCCGGTCTTCCAAAATATCGGAAAAGCGAATTAATAGCGGTAATCCTAAATTGCGTTGCTTAAGCGCATTAACCAATTCAAATAGATCCAACGAGCCACCGCGATCGCCTTTAGGGGAGACGGTGATATTACCTACAGCATTAATAGAAAAGTAAGGCTCGCCCCAACCTTCAATCCGATAAAGGTCTTCGCTATCTTCTA
>JAPJOW010000103.1 GCA_030826005.1 Aliterella sp. RAGGC_92 | reverse complement strand
TTACTCAATTATACGAGCAGAAATTACAGCAATATGAAGAAGCGTTGATTAAAGCGGCTCAACACGAGTACCCCCTTAAGGATGACAAATGCGAATTTATAGAAAATTTGTGGCAAGTTCTCAGTCTTAGTGAAAATCATGCTATTCAAGTATACAAGCAAAAATTTCAGCAATGCAAACAAGCATTAACTATAGCTATTCATCAGCACTATCCTCTTAATAAAACTGATAACCAGTTAGAATTGCAGCAAAAATTAGGACTTAGAAAAGAAATAATCGACATAATTACAACTCAAGTAATTCAAGCATACGAATCAAAATTAAAACAATACGAACAAGCATTTACTGTAACTCTTTATCAAGAGTATCCGTTTAATAATGACGCTTATAAGCAATTAAAACAATTGCAGCAAAGTTTAAATCTTAGAAATGAAGTTATCAACGTAATTACAGCCCAAGTTACTCAAGTATACGAATCAAAATTACAGCAATATGAAGAAGTTTTTACGAAAAATATTTATCAGCAATATCCCCTCAGTGATGAGGATTGCCAACAGTTGCAACAGTTGCAGCAAAGCTTAGGACTTAGAAATGAGGTTGCTAAATTAATTTCAGAACAGGTCACTCAAGTATATGAGCAAAAATTAAAACAATATGAAGAAGCCTTTACTAGAGCCATCCATCAGCAATATTTCCATCAGTAATGAAGACCGTCAAAAGTTGCAACAGTTGCAACAAAGTTTAGGACTTAAAGACAAAGCTATCAATATAATTGAAGCACAAGTCACTTTCTCTTATCAGCAGAAATTACAGCAATATGAAGAAGCTTTTACGAGAAATATTTATCAGCAGTATCCTCTCAGTGATGAAAATCGCCAGCAGTTGCAACAGTTGCAAGAAAGCTTAGAGATTAGCGACGAAGTTAGCCAAAAAATTGTCGAAAAAGTCACTCAAGTATACGAGCAGAAATTAAAGCAGTATGAGGAAGAATTTACTCAAGCTATTTATCAGCAGTATCCACTTAGTAAAGAAAGTTGCGATCTATTGCGACAGTTACGACAAAAACTTGGGTTAAGTAATAAAAGTGTCGCCGCAATTGAGACACGCCATATCGCCCCAATCCAAGCAGAGCGTCGGCAAAAGTTACAGCAGTATGAAAGGGCTTTCGCCAGAGCTATTCAACGGCAACCGTTAAGTGATGGCGATCGCGAAGTTTTGCAACCACTGAGCGATAACGATCGCGAAGTTTTAGAAAATTATCGGCAAGTTCTTAATCTCAGTAAAGAAATTAGCCAAGGAATAGAGGAGCGGGTTAATCAAGCCTACGCACAAAAATTGCAGCAGTATGAGGAGGCATTTCGCACAGCCATCAATCGGCAGTACCCCCTCAGTAATGAGGAACGCCAACCATTACAGCTTTTGCAGCAAAATTTAGAACTGACGAACGAAATTGTCAAATCTATTGCCGCAAAGGTGATTCAAGCCTACGAGCAAAAATTACAACAGTATCAAAAAGCACTTATTTGGGCAAGTCAAAGGCAGTATCCATTCAGCGATGAGGATCGCGCATTTCTGGAATATCGTCGGCAACAACTCAATCTCTCTAATAACATTGCTGACTCAATTGCGGCTAAAATTACTGAAACTTATAACCAAATACCGCTAGAACCAATTCAACCTATTGCTGAAAGCCGCGAACAGCCGAGTGTTTATAATAATGTCCCTCGCCCATCGGTGCTAACTAAAATCTACAAACAGCCGAGTGTTTATAATAATGTCCCTCGCCCATCGGTGCTAACTGAGCCGAAAGGTGAGAGGCAGAAAAACCTACGGCTACAGAGGCTTAGAGCAACAGTTGTTGCGGCTGTTTTAAGTGTAAGTGCGATCGCTTATTATGCTTGCATTGAGCAACCTGCAAATGCAAACTTGAGGCAGGCTACAAGTTTAACAGCAAGGAAAAAATATGAAGATTGTGCCAATCGAGCAAAAGTAGTTCCGCAGATATCACTTGTCTATGCTGAAGCGCAATCTATACTAAGTAAGTGTCAGCGCCTTGCCCAAGATGAGCAGTGGTTAACCCAAGCCCAAGATTTGGCAAACAAGAATAATTTTAAAGATGCGATCGCTGTAGCCAACAAAATTCCGGCAAGTCAAAATCGCTCCTCCGCAGCGCCTTTAATCAATCGGTGGTCTAATATCCTTCTCAAACAAGCGGAGGCACAATACAAAGAAGCCCACGACTTCCAAGAGATGAAGAATGCCATTGATATAACTACAGCTATTCCTAAAACTAGCTCTGTAGCTAAAAATGCTGAAGAAATGAGACAGAAGTGGCAAGCTGAGTGGCACAAAAATGAGACGTATTTGGAAGAAGCTCAGAACGCATCCATGAAAGGGAAGTGGCAGGAGGCAATAGCTCAAGTTAATCAGATTAGAATACTTGGACAAGAGGTAAAACAAGATACCTTGTACTGGCTTAATAACATTAAGCCAATTATTGAAGGAGCAGAAAAGCGTGTAGCAGCAAGTCCTAATTCTGCCAAACCAAAACCTTCTATACGCTCCGTTCGCAATCCAACGCCCAAACGAATAGTTCGCTATCAAACCCCCAAACGAATAGTTCGCTATCAGCCGCCCAAACGAACCGCCCGCTATCAAACCCCCAAACGAACAGGTTGGGATAAAAAGACACTGTAAATCTATTGCTTTTGCTCAGACTAAGAGTATTTTTAGCTCCTAGTTTGACTAAAGAGCTTATTCTCGCGATCGCCAAATTTTGATAGTTCTGTCGCCGCTAACGCTGGCAAAAGTTTTACCATCGGAGCTAAAGTCAACAGATAAAATTCGCTGCGAATTTTCTGCAAAGTCCCGAAGTATCTCCCCCGTTTGCAAATTCCACAACTTGACAGTTTTATCCCAACTACCACTGATGAGCGTCTGACCATTGGGGCTGAAGGCAATTGAGGTAATATCATCTAAATGTCCTTTTAACGTGCGTAATTTTTTCCCCTTTGGCAAAGACCAAAGCTCAATCGTATTATCCCCACTGCCACTGGCGAGAGTTTTGCCATCAGGACTAAAAGCAACAGAAAAAACTGGATGTGTATGCTTCCCAACCGTGCGGAGCAATTTACCAGTTTGCAAATCCCATAACTTAACAGTTCTACCTAAACCCCCACTAGCAAGGATCTGACCGTTAGGACTAAACGCTAATGAAATAACTGATTGCTTTTCTACTATTTCGCGCCGCAACTGCCCAGTGCTTACGTCCCACAATTTGATAGTAGTATTGTCTCCCCGGCTACTTGCAAGAGTTTGACTATCAGGACTAAACTTTACAAATGTAGTAACGCGGTCTGATTGTTTGCGAATTAGTTTACCTGGACTTAAGGTTTTGCTCAACTTCCCATTCTGCCAATCCCAAAGATTGATAGCTGCATCTAGACTGCCACTTGCAAGCAACTTACCATCGGGGCTGAAGGCAACAGAATAAACTTGCTCTGTGTTTTTAGGGAGAGTACGTTCAATGGTTTCAGCTTTTAAATTCCAAATTTTGATGGTCTTATCTGCACTGCCACTAGCAAGGAAATTGCCATCGGGATTGAAAGCGATGGAACGAACTGCAAGTGAATGTCCACCTTCTTCACTACCAATTGTATATAAATCTATAGTTCCTGGTTGCCAAGAAGGAGTTAGAACGTTCTTTGCGCTGTTAGGTCGGGGCTGCTTAGGAAGAATTTGAGAAAATAATTGATTTACTTTGATCTGATAACTAACTTTAGTCTGAGCTAAGGCTTGGTATCCAAAGGAAAAAGTTGAAAAATTAGATAAGAGTAGGGTTGAAATACCTATTAGAGAAGCGATCGCGGTAATGGAAATACTTTTTTTAAGAGCCATAGGTGTACCAAGTTGATAACTCATCTGTATCAAACTTAAAAAAAAGAAATAGCTGCAATGATCTTAACTACACAATAGCTAAGTAATCTAGCTTGGGAACAAATTTAGAAGCACCTTACTCGATCGAGACATTACCTCTTTGCGACACTTCGCGTAAACTGTGCCTTTAGCTGCGATCGCGCGTCCGCAAATTGAAGCATTGAAACAATGGGCAGCCGAAGCAGGTGCAAGAGGCGCATCCAACGATACCCAGTTAGCAGCGCAGTTGAAGCAGCTTACAATTGGGCAATAGATTAAGCCGTTAGAAGTTGATTAAAGCGATTAAAAACAGGAATTACTAATTATGTCTCACTTTACAACGATCAAAATTCAAATCAAAAACAGCGATATTCTTTTTCAAGTGCTGCAAGAGTTGAATTATCAAGTCGAATGCAATACTACTGTGCGCGGCTATCGTGGCAATACTACTCAATCAGAATATGTAATTCGACAAAGCAATGGTTACGATTTGGGATTCCGCCGCAATGGGGAAAATTATGAAATAATTGCCGACTTTTGGGGCGCAAAAATCGATCGACAAGAGTTTGTCAACTCAATTACTCAAAAATACGCCCACAAAACATTGATGGCAACAATCCAAGAGCAAGGGCTTGATGTTGAGGAGGAGGAAGTTTTGGAAGATGGTACAGTGAGGGTAGTTGTGGGACGATGGGTGTAGTTGATTAATTAGATATTTGCGATCGGCGATCGCAGTTATAACTACTTGGAGTGAATGTATATGCAGCATATAGAATTACCTGAACTACAAACAGACTTACTTGAGCTACTCAAACAAGTGCTGTCAGGAGAAGAAGTTATTATTTCTCAAGCAGGTACTCCCATTGCTCGCATAGTGCCTATTGATGAGAAATCATTACCCAGAGTTCCAGGTTTGGATTTTGGCAAAGTTACTATAGCTGCTGATTTTGACGCGCCTTTACCAGATGATGTTTTGAACGATTTTCTCTATCCGATAGATCCACAACAATGAGAGCAATGCTCGATACCCATGCTTTCATCTGGTGGGTTACGAATGATTCTCAACTTTCATCAACTGCTAAAACTATGATTGCCGATCCCAGTAATTTGCTGTTTTTGAGTGCAGCGAGTGCATGGGAAATTGTGATTAAGGTGCGTTTAGGAAAACTAACTTTACCTGAAGCTCCAGAGAGCTATATTCCAAGTAGATTGAAAATGAATCGATTTGAAAGTTTATCAATTCAATTGGTTCATGCTTTACAGGTTACACATCTGCCAGATTTACACCGCGATCCCTTTGACAGAATAATCATCGCTCAGAGCCAAGTTGAGAAAATGCCAATTGTGACTCTAGATAGTCAGATTATGCAGTATCCAGTTAATGTTATTTGGTAATTGATAATGCGTGTAATAGTAAGGTGTTGGGTTTAGCGATCGCAATCAACTAATTTATTTAACTCTTATTATGACCGAGCAGCCCTATCATGATATTTCTGTTAGTTACATATAGCTTTGCTGACTAACAATTTCCTCGCAAACAAAGGCAAGGCTTCCTACGCATTCTAACCAAAGCTGCCCTAGTAGTTCGTATCTTTGACTTGCTTGCAGATTTACTATTACTCGTTCCTCTAAATCCTGCCTGTTAAATTCTAAATCTGGCTTGTCCCAGCGAAACCATTCTTCATAAATCAGTCGATATTCTTCTGGCAACTTCAATTTAGCTGAAGTATTAGGGAAGCATCTTTGCTCGAACTCTCTCATCATCGCCTGTTGCTTTATATAACACCAGGTACGTTGTAAATTTAACTTTTTTTTGAGCTTTTCTTTATAAATCAGCCGATCTTCTTCTGACAACTTCAAATTGGCTGAATCATCGATATAGCATCTTTGCTCGAACTCTACCCGGCTTTCACCTGGTAAACGAATTAAAATATTGTTGTTTCTGCACCAATCAACAATATTGAAATTATGTCTCAAACTATTGCGTTCATACAAATCTAGACGAGGAAAGTAAAAGCTTAGATCGTCTTGTAATACTCTCCAGTTGTGATGTAATAAAGCAGCAGCTTCCGCATTCGCCTTAAAGATATGACGAGAAATAAGTTTAGGTGTAAATTTAGGATAACGGGCTTTAATAACCTCTAATGAGATAAGTAACTCATCCCACCAACGGTTATGGTTATGATGATCGAGGTATGTTTCGTAAACGCTATAAATGCGATCGCCTGGATTAATAATAATTCCATTAGCTATAGCAAGTCTTGCTCTTTCGTTATCTGTTTTTTGTAAAGACTCAGCAGCAGTGGCGCGAACAGCCAAAACTGAATCTGATAGCGCTTCTATGAGTAATTCAATTCCCTCATCTTGGTAATTGATTAAAGTAGCTAAAGCTTCTATTTTTTGAGCAGTATCACTATCAGTAAACCGCTTGCGTATTCCTTCTAGTCCACCCAAGACTACGCCATCAACTGGAGGTGGTGTTTGACCGCCGAGGACTGCATCATATTCTCTGGGTTGATGGGAATTTTCTGGCATGGGAGTTTTACTTATAAGGTAATGTTAGTATTCCCAGCTACGGAAGCGCGATCGCATTTGCCCGTAATTCATCAGGAATCCGCTCTAAAATTCCCGAACCAAACACCTTGTCTAATTCCAAATAATCCAAGTGAACGTAACCGATATGGCAATGACAGGAAGCATTGGTACAAGGGCGTTCAACTAAACCTGATTCAAAGTTGCGATCGTAGATATTTCCAATAGGTTCTTGAATAAAGTGACAGCGACGCATATTGCCATCACCATCGACTGAAATTACCGATTTTCCGGCGCGGCAGCTATGACCTAAGCTAGGATAATTATGAGTATTCAAGTGAAATAGTGGATCGATCGCCGCGAAGAAATCTCGATCTGCTGTTGATAAATTAGCAAGTTCTTTTTTAACTGCATTGATCCACAGATAAATGTGGGATGGTAATTCTTGACGCAGAGTTGCGATCGCATCTTTGAATTGCGGAAAACCGACAACACCCGCACTGAAACGGACACCACGACGATCTAATTCTAGGCATTTGGTCAGGAAAAATTCGCGTTTTATCCATTCTGGGTGAAAGGTTGCCCACAATGCTAATTTGCCCTTGTTGCACTCCTCCACCCAATCTAACTGACACGACAGATTAGTTTGGATTGCTGCTTTATGAACATGAGGCATTTGGGTTAATTTGGTCAGTGCTTGTTGATACCAGCTATGGATTAGCGCTTCTCCCCAAGGCGTGAACAGAATTGAAAATTGGTGCTGAGGGCGATCGCTTATCCAATTAACAAAGCGTTCTAATTGCTGTTTATCGGTTGTTAATTCGGCGGCGGTTTGCGATCGTTTGGCAAAAGGGCAATATTCACACCCATAGTTGCAACTAATTAAAGAACCGCGATAGAGGATTGTTAAATTCATTTGATAATTGGGAATATTGGGTTATTCACTAGCGCCACAGTATCGGTAGCCGTGATAGTCAAAGTTGTCGATAACGACTTTTACATCTAACTGCTTTAACCGAGCTATCATCTCACGAGATAAATAATTCTCAGATACATCAAGACTATCTAACTGGTGTACTGATGGGCAATTTAGCAAAATTTCTACACCTTCATCTTCTAAGTCTCCCATAGAGAGGTCTAACTCTATTAATTGCTCAATTAATGAGGACTCAACTAAAGCAAGAGCAATATAAACTGAGTCTTGGGTATGACGCAGTGCTAAGTATTTAAGTTTAGGGAAGCGCTGCTCGGAGATAATGGGTGTCAGGTGTTCAAAAGATGAATATCTCTCCCAAATCTCTCCTCTTTCTAATCCTATTCCTAGCCATAACTCTAAATACTCCAAAGCAGGTAGTTCAAGAGTGCAAATTTCATTTATTGTTTTAGGGTGCAGTTTGTCACATTCAACAATCAGCGCCTTTAATTTTTTGTGTTGTAATGGCTCGAATGTTAATCTTTTATTTTCATATTCGGGGCAACGAATTTTTAATACTTCTAAATTAGGATATGCTTCTAAGATTCGACTAATATTACTTGTTCCAATCCACGTAAAATCACATTCTAAGTCGTCAATATCTCCGATGAATACAGCCTTAAGATTTTTAAAAGTTTTATTTGCAGAAACTAATATATCTACTATGGAATCAAGCTTATAACCGCAGAACCCAAAAACTAAAGCTTCAATTTGAGCAGCACGAGATGATTTTAGGAGCAATTGAAACTTAGTTATAAATATTGTTGTACCGCCTGGATTTGGTCTTCGCCGTTGATAGGGCGCTCTTAAAGCATAGGCGGTTTTTGTTGGCTCGATGATACGAGTTAGAGCGTCAAACTCTATAACTTTTCTATCAGCAAAGGTGGTGGCGTGTCCATAGGGAAGTGTATACTTAGTTAACCTTTCAAAGCCACTCCAAAATTTGTAATTCTGTAGCGCTAATTTAGCTTGCTCCTCTTTTCTTTGTCTCAATAGTTGTACTGCTACATGACGTACATTTTTAAATTTGTCGTCTAAAGCTGCAATTACTAAATTTAAGCCTTCGTTGCCATAATTTAGTGCTTCACTTAATGCGGAGATTCGTGCTTCAATATTTGAACTATCAAAGCGATGTTTAACACCTTGCATTCCGCCTAAAATAGCTCCTTGTAATGGAGCGGTTGGTGCAATTCCTCCTAGTACAGCATCGTATTCTGTAGGTTGATTTGGGTTGTCGTTCATGTTTGATTGAGAATTAGCGAATATGCATTATTTACCAGCAATGTTGATACTTATTTCAATTCGTAGGCTTGCATCAATTGATTGACGCGATCGCTAAATAACCAAGCGCCTATTACATCTGATTTTTCAATTCCTGTTTCTGTTAAGGTGAAAGTCTGCTCGTTGGCGATCGCTAAATTCAAAGCAAAAAGTTGAGATAGTTCGGGAAAGTCTACCATTACATCGCTACCAAACTGCTGTTTGTAAGCAAGCTTATTCACGCCTTCATCGGATAAAAGAGATAACAAAATGTAGCGACGGCGGCGATCTTCGGTGTCTAGTTGAAAGCCGTAATTTGCATAGTCAAAGGCTTCAGAGGGTGTTTGAATGTATGCTTGCAGAATGTCTCGAATTTCTTTAGCGCCTACAGCGTAGTCATTTGCATAATGTAAAGAGTCAGTATAAGAACGCGCCCCACAACCTAAGCCCAGCATTCCATCGGCTTGACAGCAGTAGACGGGAGAGGGGTTAGGGGCGCAATGCATTGCGCCCTTACTAAACATTCGCATGGAAATTTGAGAGTAGCCTTGGGATAAAAGTAGCGATCGCCCGTTACGATAGCAAGCAGTGCGAATATCATCCCATTCTTTATCCGTACACCCCAAGCCTGTAAGCGGACGCACGTAGAGGGGATAAAGGTAAATTTCTTCTGGTTGAAAGCGCAAGGCTGCTTCTATCGATTGCAACCAGCTATTTATAGTTTGTCCTGGTAATCCATAAATTAAATCGATGTTTATTGTGGGAAACCCTGCTTCTCGCATTCGTGTCAGTGCGGCTTCTACTTGGGCGGTGGTTTGACGGCGTTGAGTTGCTAATACTTCTGACTCAATAAAACTTTGTACGCCAATACTTGCTCTAGTCACACCGCGATCGCGTAACAGTTTTAGTTTATCTTCTGTAGCGGTTTCCGGTGACATTTCCACCGAAACCGGAATATGTTGCAAATTCGCGCCCATCGTTTCCTCAGCGATATTGAGGATGGTTTCTAAATGGTGAATAGGTAATTGGGTGGGCGTACCACCACCAAGGGCAAATCTAGCAAAAGAAGTCGATCCCAACGCTGCTTTTATTCTTTGGGCTTGTCGCTGCAACGTGCGGATATATTGGCTTACAAAGTCTTCGTTATGGGTGACGGTGGTAAACAGGTTACAAAAACCGCAGCGCATTTCGCAAAAGGGGATATGGATGTAGAGAAATAGTGATTTTTTATCTTGCGTTGCCCATAAATCCGCCAAAGACACAGGCGAACTCAATGGGCGATAGGCTGTTTTATGAGGATAAGAGTAAACGTAGGCTTGATAAGGAGACTCTGCAAGGAGAGATTGCAAGTCTTGAATTTTGGGTTGGGAATTTTGAAACCTAGTTGTAATCATTTGCTATAAATTCCTGTTGTTAATAATCAAAAAATAGACGTAATATCTGTATTAACTGCAAAACCTACTTTTTCCCCTCATTTCTCCATACCCCGATATCTTTGTAAGGGCGCAATGTATTGCGCCCTTACCCCACCACGTCCTCCAACACAAACTCTGCATAAGGAATCGTCCACACCAAAGGATGACTAAGGCGATGACCTGTGTAACCATCTTCGCCGTAAGTTGTGCCATGATCGGAACATAGGATGCAAAAGGTAGGGCGTTGTCGTAATGCTTTCCAGAGGTGAATTAACTGGCTATCTATATATTCCAAAGCGGCGGCGTGAGATTCTATGGTGTCTGTGGTAGCACCTGGTAGGTAGAAATAGTTTGGTTGATGCAAGGCGGAGATATTAATAAATAGAAATAGGCGTTGATTTGCGGGTGTCTTAGCTAGGATTTGCTTTGCGATCGCTACCTGATTTTCGGTAGAGTTAGGATTAGTAACTCCTAACTCTTGACTCCAATAGCTTTCAGCAAAAAGCGAGGGGAAGACGTTACCAAGGGGATTGAGTTTGTTAAAAAAGCCAACACCGCCGATACAAACAGTGTGATAGCCAATAGCAGCAAGTCCGCTAACAATATTAGAACCATCAAGTAAGCAAGTAAGATTATTTGTACTGGTACTACCTTCAAACCCCAAAGCAAAAAGTCTGGGGTGTATTCCTGGGGTAATTGGTGTAGGCAAAAACCCAGCAAAAAAGGCATGATGGGCAGCATAGGTAAAGTTTCCTGGAGAATGGCGTTCTTCCCAACCACCTTTTGGTAGAACTGCTGCTAAATTGGGGGTGCGTCCTTGTGTTAGTAAATCTTTGGCTACATCGTAGCGCAGAGTATCGAAGGTGATAAAGAGAATATCGTGCGTACCGACAATTTGATTCATGTCAAGCATAGAGACAAAGGGAGAGGGGGAGACAAGGGGACAAGGAGACGAGGGAGATTATTTATTTGGCGATAATCCATTGATTTGGGTTGTTTATCATGTTGACTAAACTGCCAATAACTTGATTGTAAGTACCGTATAGTTCTCTGCCTTTTTCAATATCTAAATAGGCGCATTTAACAGCAAATTTAATCCAGACTTGTGTTTCAGAAGCTTCTGATTCACAATCATTTAGTTTGGCAATAAAAGCAGCTTTATACCTACGTTTTCTCCAAGCTTCTGCTAAATTAGCGCATACAGAACGAGATGAACGACGAATTTGATCTGTTAATGAATACCTCTCATCAATAGGAAACTTCTTAGAAATTTCATATATTGACATTGCTGCACCAAACGCTAACTGAAATACAATCAAGTCTTCATGGCTATTCAAATTATTCTTACTCATAAAATAATATTTTCTAACTCTTCATCTTTATATTTCCCCCGTTTCTACCATTTCTCCCATCTCACCCTGTCCCCTTGTCCCCTTGTCCCCTTGTCACCCTATCCCCATCTCTCTAAAACAGAACTTATCTCACTCGTATAAGTATCCATCCCATTCCAGAGAATCCCTGGTAGTAAATCGCCAAAAGCATTGATCTCTAAAATTACGTGTTGTTGCCAATCTGATAAAATGAGTAAATCAACTCCGCAATACAAACTATTAGGAAATAACGCTGCGGCGGCTTCGCAGGTTTGTTTCATTACTTGCCAATTTTCCTGACCAACTTTTGCTAAAAATTCTTCAGTGTCGCCGCGTTCATTCCCCAAATGCAGATTAGTCATTGGGCTTTTTCCCAGACGCACTACTGGATGTTGTGCTTCTCCATTGATAACAACTACGCGCACGTCAAACCCGCATCCTTGCAACTGTGCTTTAGGCTGCCATTCTTCAACTTGAACCCCCTCGGCTGTCAAAATATTAATAATGTCGGCAATTTCTTCAGTTTTGGTATAGTGGGAAATTTTACGAGAATTGTAGAGTAGAGTTTGCCCGTTTTCTCGTACTCTTTCGACTGTAGTAATTGCCGATTCAAAACGCGAATTGGCGCGGTAAGCAACAACTCCAGAAGCCGCAGAACCGTGAGATAATTTGACAAATACGCGATCGCATTCTTGTTTCTGCATCTGTTCGCGTAAATGGTCGTAGCTATAAATTTTACCTAAAGAACGAGAAACGGGGATATGGTGGCGCAAAAAGACTCCGCAACATTGGGGTTTATCGAACATGACAGCAATATCTTGAGGATGATTCATCGTCTGACATTGCAATTGTTTTTCCCATTGCTGCAACAAATTTCGCCAGCCTAAATACCACTGACGGGGATAGAGAATTAGCCCTTTATCAAACTCTAATTTAGTAGTATCAGCAGCACTAATCCGTTGGTAATTTCCATCGTCTATTACTTCCGCACCCGCCGCAATTATGACTTTCTCTATCTCAAATTTTCTCTCAGGAGAATCAAATCTGATAATAGTATTTGGTGCGTTGAATCGTTCCAAACTGTCTTTTTCGGCAATTAAATCAGCGTAAGAGATTACAGTTGCAGAGGGTAAATTAAAATGTGTTAGTGCTTGCTGTAAAAAGCCAACTCGTCTATTTTCAGGATTGGCGACGATGACAAAATTTAGCATTTTTTAGCTTCTGATTTATTCGTGTAGAGATATGATTTGTCGTTTAGATTCATTCGTAGGTAGGATTATAACGATCGCCAAACTATAAAACAGCAATTTCTTGGCATTTCAAGATATCTTTAAGAAATTATCTACAGTTAACCTTCTATCCAATTCTCAACTTTTAAATCGGGAATCCGTAAAAATTCTCTAACGTTGTTTGTGACAAGGGTTAGGTTTTCACTTTTTGCCTGTGCCGCAATCAGCATATCCAGAGAACCAATAACTTGCCCTTTTCTTTCTAAATCGGCTCTGATTGTGCCGTAAGTCTGGGCAGCTTTTTGATCGAAGACAAGAATCTCTAAAGGAATCAAAAATTGTTGCAAAGCAGTCCTATTTTGTTTGGGTTTCTGGCTTTTTTGAACGCCGTATTCTAGCTCTGCTACAGTAATTGCAGAAATGCCAATATCCGCAGGTGGCAAAGTATTGAAACGTTCAACGACTTGTTGAGGCTTGCGTTTGATAATGTAAATACAGATATTAGTGTCTAGCAGAAATCTCATTCAAACAATGCCTCTCGCTCCGGCTGGAGTGGCTGTTCTCTCTGTTCCATAAAGTCATCAGAAAACAATTCTAAGCTGCTAAATAGAGTTTGCCAAGGGTTATCTTTGGGAATTAGGATGATGACATTACCCACTTTTTTAATATAGGCTTCGTCGCCTTCAATCTGATAGTTTTCGGGCAGATCGACAAACTGACGATCTTTATTTTTTGAAAGTTTAACGATGTTCATGTTTTTGCTCCTGAATAATATCAATTTTTACACTTTTTCTAATGATTTATTAGATATAAAAAAATTGTTAATTTCCATCTGTATTTAAGTTGTGTTGAATCATTCCGCTACTGAACAATAGCGCCCGTGAAGGTAGCTATCTTCCTCTAAATCTTTCTGCCTGTCTGCAAGCACTTGAACGGTTACTTCCGAGCCAAGATTGGGGTATTGCTCAATTGTGGCTGCTAAATGCTCTAATTTCTGTATCATTGCGGGTGAAAGGAAGTTTTCAGAAACATTGAGAATATCTAGCTGAGAAATAGCAGCACATTTAATTAATTTCTCCGCTCCCTCGTCGCTCAACGTACCCATAGAAAGATCCAAAACACTTATAGATTCAAGTAAGGGCGATCGCACTACCGCATCAGCAATTTCATCGCTAAACTGGCTATTTTTCAGCCCCAAATAAGTCAAATTAGGAAATCTCAGTTCGGTTAATATCGGAGCTACACTTTCAACCCAGCAGTCTCCGCCATAGTTTTCACTACCAAACCCCAACTCTAAGTGTTCTAATCCAGGCAAGTTAAGGTTGCAAATTTGGGCAACAGTTGTTTGACTCAAACCTCCAGTCTCAACAATCAATGCGTTTAATTTGTCATGTCGCACTGGCGGAGTAAATTCTAAGCCTTCTCCCCCACGTACTTGCAACACTTCTAGTTGAGGATAAGCCATCAAAATCGGGCTAATGTCGCTTTGGCGAATCCAAGAAATTTCGCATTCTTCGGCGGAGATATCCCCAATGAAAACTGCTTTAAGGCTAGTTAACTTATCTTTTGCCGCAACTAAAGCATCTATAAGTTGGCTGCTAGATGTGCTTTCATCCGCTTCTAGCCACATCCCAAAAACTAAAGCTTCCAACTTACCAGCTAGGGGATCTTGTAGAAGTCTTGCAAGCAAACAACCTAAATTTTCCGCATCGTCATATTCACATCTCAAGGCATAAGCTGTATTTACAGGATCGGTAATGCTTGTTTCTGGGGAAAATTCTATAACTGAGCGATCGCTAAATCGACTAACGTGTCTACCTTTGTACCCTAAATATTCCTCTAGTCGCTCAAATCGTTGCCAAGGTTTGTAGTTTTGTAAAACTTGCTTGACTTGTGGAGCTTGACTTTTGCGTAATAGGCGATAAGCAGAACGCTGTAACTGTCTCGATCCAGTTTGCAAAGCTTGTAGCACTACTTCCAAACCAGCATCGCCAAAGTCCAAAGCTTCCTTGAGTGTAGCCGTTTGTACTTCTAAGACTGGATTTGATAGACGGCGTTTAATACTATCAATTTTACTTGATTGATTTTGCTGTTCTGACATGATGCTACTTATGTACTCCTTTTAGGATTCCCAAAAACAAAGTTATTGCGATCGCACTCAACTATCGCAAAATTATTTATTTTATATAGTACATTAGTTCTATATAGGCGATCGCTCAGATTATTTCAAGTGTTAATTTGTGTGGTCATTG
>JAPJOW010000102.1 GCA_030826005.1 Aliterella sp. RAGGC_92 | reverse complement strand
CGATTATCCTAGAGAACCGAACGGCAATTGTGGTGAGTTTGCCTAATTTTGAAAAGAAGCTTAAGCCAAATGCCGCAAGATTGAAGAAGCTAGTCTGGATAAATGATAGTAAAAACCTTACCGAGGAAATTAAAACATTTTATCTAGAGATCCAAAAGTCTTATGACCCTACTAAGGCTTATTTGAAACCAGCCCAGCATCTATATAACTCGATCATTCGCCCTTTTGCTGCCGATTTAGACTCAGCAAAAATCAAGACGATTGTTTTTATCCAAGATGGACTTTTACGCAGCATCCCGATGGCGGCACTTCATGACGGTCAAAAATTTCTAGTACAGAAATACGCTATTGCTACAACTCCTGGTCTGCGTTTAACATCTCCCAAACCCTTTAATTCTCAAAACCTACGGACATTAGCGTTGGGATTAACCGAAGTAGCTACCGTTGATGGAGAAACATTTAACTCTTTAGAAAATGTCAGTGAGGAACTCGATCGTGTTGTTAAGCTATCTCCTGGTAGCAAAAAACTCTTGAACTCACAATTTACGCCTCAAAGCTTAGAGCAAGAACTTAAACAAGCAGTTTACCCAATTATTCACATTGCTACTCACGGGCGATTTGGTACTCTTTCAGAAGATAGCTTTTTAGTTACGGGTAATAATAAGAAGATTACTATTACTCAACTTGAAAGTGACATCCGCCGCTTTAGCAACGGTTCTGAACCTGTAGAATTACTCGCCCTTACAGCTTGTCAAACGGGTATAGGAGACGATCGCACTACCTTGGGTATAGCGGGCATTACCGTACAAGCAGGTATCAGAAGCGCTCTAGCTTCTCTATGGTACATTGATGATGCTTTCACCCAAGAATTAGTCACTAAGTTTTACGACAACTTGCGATCGCGCAGCGCTGCCTCCTTTGGGCAATCGCCCATGAGCAAAGCCGAAGCCCTCTCACAAGCGCAAAAGGCGATCGTTGAGAGCAACGAGAACGTTCACCCTGCCTTTTGGGCCCCTTTTATCCTCATTGGTAACTGGCTTTAAGGCAGGGTAAATGTAGTTACCTGACGTTGCGTGCAATCTGCTTTAAGCTTTCAATTTGTTTTTCCGTCGCTTCTCGTTCTTTTAGTGACAGTTCTGGTGTAGTTTGCTGCGCTTCCAACTTAGCCAAATCGTTCAATAGAATTGAACCTAATTCCCCTAGGTGCGATACTGGGGCTAATTTAAGCGCTTCATCTAACGCATTATACCACAAACCTGCTTTAGCATAAATATTAGCTTTTTCCCTACTATTTGTTGCTTTATTCAATTTACTTTGCACTGTAGCTGGGGGATTTTCTATAACTTCAAGACTTGCTTGGCTTGCTAAATTGCTTGATGGGCTATCTGAATCGCAATGAATTACAACCTGCCAAAGGTATTGTTTCCCTGGTTGCAGCCCTATTTCGTTTTCAGAGAACGGCGATAACTTCATCACCCCTGGTAAACTCTGCAAAGACTTTTTGAAAACTTCTTTAGGTTCATCCCCATAATTCCACTCGTATATCTTGAATTCTAAGGGCTTGGCGGCAGAGTCACGAGGCACAAACCAGGCTAATGTAGGATGCGGAGATATTGTCCGTCCAACATATTGGCGCGAGGCAAGAACTGTTAGTGGTAAGTCTCCTCCAGAACACCCTCTAGTCGTTCCTCCATCCGAGCGGCGACCTTCTGGGACGGGCTTTTGGTCGCTACTAGGTTCGTAATCCGCCATGACGGCGGGAGCTATAATTAGCATTAAGCTTAGGGTAAAACTGGTTGCTAGTTTGATGTTGAGGCGTTTGTTCAAGAGCCACTGAATTAAAATCATCATAGACTTAAGTTGAGTTGAGCAAACGTTGACTTGTTTATATACAAACAAAATAGGGGATATTTCGTTTGCGATCGCACAATTTGCGCGTTAGCTTAAGTAATATTACTAGACTAAGTTGGCATCGTTACTCCAAAACTGATAAATTTTACCCAAAAGTGCTAAGAGAAAAGAAAATCGTCCTAGCTTAAATGAAGTTTTCTCTATCTTCGTTTGAGAATATATTACCGCTCCTACTCATAAAATTATTGGAAGATCGAAAGCAAGCTATCAATGTTTATGAGGTAAAAAATTTAAACCTTTCAAAATTAGGGCTTTGAGTCTGCGTTCTATGTGGGTAAAGCCCTGGAATCTACCTGCTAAGGGCCACGTTAACTCGCATAAAGTTCCTTTCTTGCCAAGAGGGTTTTGCTGAAACTGTCCTCCTAATTTTTTGGCTATATTAAGGCACTGCTTCGTTCCTCTGCCTTTTTTAGAACCTGAGTTAATGCCAACTCCATTATCTACAATACTGAGAGTGTACCAGCCTTTGTTTTGCTTGCCAGTAGCATTGAGACGAGTTACTCCTTGGGCGTGCTTCCCGACATTGCACAGCGCTTCTTCCAGAAATTGGCACAGTTCTCGCTTTTGTTCGTTACTCAAGTATTGCTTCTCAATCGGCGCGAAGGAATAAGCTTTAACTTTAAGCGTTTTAAAGCAGGGAAAATTTCGCTGGAGTGTGTGACTGTAAACTTCATAGAGCAAGTCGCGGATTGGCAGCTTTAAATCTAGAATTAAACCACTGCCAAGGCGAAGACTTTCGTTTCGAGCTAGAGCTTCTAGTTTTAAGTGTTCGCCTACCTCGCGGATTTCAGAGTTGAGGTTTTGCAGTTCTTCGAGCAATTGATTTTGTGCTAAATCTCGATCTTGGACGTGCCGCAAAATATTAGCTAAAGTTTGCAATGGCCCGTTATGAATTTCTATAAATGTTCGTTCAATAGTTTGTTGGCGGATCTCAATTTGAGTCTTTAAAAAACGGTCGTATTGATAGAAAGCACTTAAAACTACCCCACTATTGAGCGCCAAAACTAGCAAAGTTGGTGCTATTGGAGTCCACCATCCCCAGAGAATGAAAGCATAACTAATTGCCACCGAACTCAGGCTAACAATAGCAAAGTACGCGAAGCTGATCGGTGGAGATTGAGTTAGCCAACCAAGATACATGGCTAGAATAGCCCAACCAACAATCCATAGATATTCCCAGTCTTGAGACCAGGTTTTGAAAACTGGTCGTCCGTCCTGAACTGCACTGATAATTTGACTGACAACATGAGCATGAAATTCTACACCATAAATTTTCCCTGGGGGTTGTAAAGATGCAATCGCCGAGGTAGCAACAAAGTCTTTAATACTAGGAGCGGTTACTCCAACTAAAACAATGCGTCCAGATAAAACATCGCGCAACTTGTTGGCATTGCCTAAACTAGCTTCGATGTCGTTAATTTCATGCAGGGATAGGTTAGGGAATCGTTGCCGACCATTGCGATAATTAAGCAATACCTGAACTCCAAAATCATCCCCGCCCACGTAGCCCCCAGAATTTGGCATAAAGCGAGGTAGTTCCGTCGCCCCAAACCGCATCGCCTCGCGATCGCGAATGCCATGATTCAGTTCCACTCCTCTTGCTTGAAGATAAATTTCCGCCAGCCGTAAAGGTAGAGAAAAGACGTATTTTCGATCGCCATCAGGTCTAATTGTCCCCAGTAATGCCCGCCGGACTTTGCCATCATTATCAGAAAGGACATCGGCAAAACCAACTTGTTCTGAAGGTAAGTCGGGTGGCGGCTTGATTTTATCGGGGATAACTTTTTCAACGGCAATCAGATTTTTGATATCTTTGAAAGCTGCAACTAATTCGCCATGACCGGGTTCGACGGGTATATCTCTTACAATATCAAGCCCAATAACTCTAGGCTGGTATTTCTGCAACGTCCTCAGTAGTTTGGCAATTTCGCGATCGCTTATAGGGTAACTTTTTGCTCGCCGGATATCTTCTTCATCTATTCCGACAATGACAACTCGTTCGTCTATAGATTCCAAAGGGCGAAGACGGAGAAAAGAGTCAAGCGTTGCCCATTCTACAAATTGCAAAGAACCACTCAGGCGAAGGAGGATAATCAGTCCCAGAACAACAATCCTTGGCAGTACTGTTACAAACCAAATAGCAATTCTTTGTTTGAGCTTGCTCCAAGTACCAAGCAACAACAGTTTATTCCTTAAAAATTAGTTAATCAATAAATCCTTCTTCTCTAGCTCGTTTCTCTGTTTGAATGCGGAGACTTCTGCCTTCTTCGGGATAAACGCCCAGAACGTCTTGAACTTTAGACCAGTAGTTTCGCACCGTTCTAATCCCTACTCGCATCCGTGTGGCAATGGATTGATCCTCCATGACTTCTTTAAAAGCAAGATTAAGTACCTCAATCCACTCTGGTTTGACTTCTCCCGGCGGCATTTTTAGGTCTTTAGTATGAGTAACTCCAAGAAGTGCTAAATCAATTCGTTTTAACATCTCCTGACTAGAAAGCCCTTTATCTGCTACAGTAAATCCTCCTTCATGGACATCAATTTCTGGTTTAATCCGCACCAATGCCTTAACATAACTGCTTTGCACGACCAGATTAAGAGTGGGATAGTTCTTCATTAAAGTCTCTAGGCTTTTAATGCCGCAACCGATTTCCGCCCTATCTCCAATGGTTTGTGGCAACGAAAGATCCATAATTACTAAGTCTAGGTCAACTGCTTTGACCTGCTCTAAGGCATCTTGGGTTGTTTTGGCAGTGAAAATTTCCGCTTGGGGATAGTGACGCTGCAATAGGTCGATAGAGCCGCCGAGAATTAGTTCATAGTCATCTACCACAAGAATTTTTAGCGTTGCTTGTTTTGTCAAAACTTGGCTCATTGTTGAAACCTCACCTAGATACTAGAAGCGATCGCGCTATTAAATACCTATCACTCTATCATCTTTACTTTTGGGGTACTACAGCAATTTTCTTGCCACCATTGACAGTAAATTCTACTAATATCGGAGCGTTCGTGCCAGTAATAACATAACCAAAGCTGCCAGGAACGCCCCCACTACAAGGCTAAAAATTGCCGCATCAAAACTACCCGTCGCCGCCACAATCGAACCTGGAATCAGCGAACCGCCAACACCACCAAATAAGACAGAAAGCCCGTTATATAGTCCAGTTCCCGCCCCTACTCGATTTAAGGGTAACAAGTGTTGAACGATCGCATATTCCTGGGCGCTGTAAGCACTCTGGCAAAAGACGGCGAAAGCGAAACACAATACCAATAGTTCTAGTTGATTGACACTTGACGCGATGTAAACAAATACGCCCGCGATCGCAAAGCCAATACTAGCAAGCAGGGCGCGACGCTGGAGTTTGTCACCAAAGTAAGCCATTAGTGCAATGCCAGCAATCCCCGCCGTAAAAACTATGGCGAGGGGATAGCCCAAACTCTCAAAGTCAATTCCTTTAGCGCGATTGAAATAAGTAGGCAACCAGTTGAGCGTACCGAAGGCACAGAAGGCATTGAGCGCGCCGCCGAGAGTAACTAACCAAAATCGCCAATCTTGCCTGTAAGCGGTCTGCTCCCTGTCATCAATTAATTTGGGATCGCTGCTGCTATAACGGTGGTGCGGCTCATCCTCTACAAAGAACCATACTAAAGGCAAAGAAATCAACATTCCGGCGCTACCGAGAATGGCAAAGGTAGCCCGCCAGCCTACAGCGTGGATGAGTGGGATAATAAGTAGTGGAGCGCTGGCGACAGCAAGAGTAATTCCTGCGCCCCAGATGGCATTGGCACGCGATCGCTCCCTGGGCGAAAACCAACGGCTAGTAATTGCACTCAACATCGGGATATGTACTCCTTCCCCAAGTCCCAGTAGCAGGCGCAAAACGATTAGTGCTGTTAGAGACTGCCCAAAGGGTGCGCTGAGGATAGTAAATAAAGAAAATACCACGATCGCGGCGATAACACTGCGCTTCAAGCCAAATCGCTCGGCAAGCGGGCTGAACAGCATATTTGACAGTGCGTAGGATAAAAAGAAAACTGCTAATAACCATTCCCCATACGCTCCAATTTCGCGATCGCTCCAACCAAAATCGCGGGCAATACGAGGTAATGCTAAAGCCAGATTGTTGCGGTCTAAGTAGTTGACAAATACCGTGACCGCAAGTACCACAGGAATGCGCCAACGGACTACTTCCGCAGGTTTAACCGTACTCCTTGACATTTTTGTTAAACCTAACTTGGAAATGAGAAAATTGTATAGTCTATTGAGCAAATTCAATTTTTCTTGGTTAAGCTCTATTTGCATAATGTATTAGCTTGCCAAGTGCAGGGTTTCACGTTTACTATTTGCCCGATTGCAACAATTAAAGCTTGAGTTGTACGTTTAATCCTATATACTAGACCTCTAACTTAAGTCTAAAAAGTTTTTTCTTTAGTCGGCTTGAGCCGACTTTAGTATTAGCCTTGGGTTTCAACCCTAGGCGGGCTAGGGGGCTTTTGCAAGCGACTTGATAATCAGCCCGATACGGCGGGAGATTCGTTTCAACCCTAGGCGGGCTAGGGGGCTTTTGCAAGATGTCAACTCAAAAGGCATTTCTGAATCTAGCTTCGATCGTCCTTGGCAGCAACCTACCCTTCTCTAAGTCACCTTGTCACCTTGTCTACTCTTTCATCCTTCAATTGGGCAACGTTACTCAAAATTGTTGTGTCCTCTCCGTTGCTAAACTTGCCAAGCGATGCTGCTGTCTCCACTTCAAGCCTTCTATGTAGCCTTTTCGATAGTAAAGAAAAATATTGAGCAAGCAGTGTTGAAGGGTAGGAAAGCATTTGAGAGAGCCATTTTTCCAGCCCATGCAGTAAAGTTTGTACAGAAATCCCATTTGTTGAATAGGCATTGCACAACTCCTCTGACTTCCGCCTGACTGTGTAGTGTAATTTGGTAAACGTTCAACTTCTTTTTTAGTGCTAGTTAGTTCTCGAATGTAAAATACACCCCGGTAGCGCAACACTTGCACCGACAAAGTATCATCTTCAGGTTGAAGAAAATGAGATCCCTTTCTCATACTTCGCTCCTATCTTAGGTTTTCTCTGTTTAGTTTTTTAATGAACGCTGCAAAAGGTTGCTCGTCAATCAAGCCATGTATTAACCCTCGATAGCGATCGCCCTTTGACTCATGGCATCTAGCAAAATCGCGCTCTCCATCCGGCGGAAACCGAGAAACAGCGTCAACTTTAACTAGCAATTAGTTTTTGGTCGAAATTAGCGATCGCCTCAAACACAAATTTTTCCCAAAGCAAAACCCGAACGTCTTAAAGCTTCAAACTTTCCTCTTGAGGTGAGGCACAATGTGACTTCAGGATTAATAGAGTAATATTCTGCCAAAAATTCTAGGTAGTCTGGACTAAAAAAGGTAAAGGCTGGATGACTCAAAGCTTGTACGGAAATTTCAGATTGCGTAAACCCAAACGGAGGATTGCTCAACAAGCACCCGATTTTTTGTTGCTTATCTAGGTTGTGGATTGGTTTAATGACGCAATCAGTAAAGCATTGCAAAATAGCTTTTCCAGCAATAAACGCTTCTCCTGCTAGACTAATAATATCGCCATCTATGACATAGTGCGTAACGCTTAAGCTATCTCCTCCATTGTGAAAAAATTGCTGGGCGAGTTCAAGGCTTATTCCAGGAGAATTAAATGTCACCACTTCTCCAATCCACTCGATCAGTTCTGTGGCAATAACTTGCGCGATCGCACCTCCTAAAGCGTGTCCTACTATGTCTGGTTTTTGATGAGTTGTTTGCCTGGTATCGATTAGCCAAGCGGCAATCTCATCTTGATTTTCAATAAATTGGTTAAATCCAATTCCTTTAGGATGTTTACTTGCAATGTCATCAATCGCTTTAGCTGTACCTCGCAATACAAGTACAGGTGCTTTATCGGTAGCGACTGGCAGTAAACCAAAGGCGTAAAATTTACTATCAACAGTGTTTAAAGCTCGATCGACCTTGTACCCTTGAGTATAGAGAAACTCGTTTATCGGTCTGTCAAATTTAGGATTGTCAAATACATAAGCGATTTCTTTAGCTAAAATTTCGTAGAATGGATGATTTTGTGCTGTCATATTTTGAATCCTTTTTCTGTAGTTCTCTAAACTTTGACCTAACAGAGAAACTTTCTTTGATAAAGATTTGGTAGCAAAAGTGATAGATGGAGGCGGTAAGTTAAGGCAGCTAATTGTTAATGCTCAATGCGATCGCACTTCTTAAAGTATTAACAACCATAATTCCCTCCCCAAGCGCACGGAACGCGAGGGCGGTTTTTTCTCTGTGGCAATTAAGAGCAGTTCAATAGATCGAAATCTAAGATTTGGCTCGTTAAAGATCGAGTGCGTACTTTTTAAGGTAGAGAAACTCAGTTATAGGATTGTCAAGCACGTAAATAATATTCAATGTTTAAGCAGTCAAATGAGAGTAATGGTAAAAAGCACCCTGATAGTACAGTACCTACACTGACTGAGTAACATCTATTCAATGTGTTCAAGGGATGAGTAGTATTTGCATAAAACACCTTTGTAGTTAAGTTTCATGGCTTTTCCTCTGAGTAAAAAGACTTTTTACAACCTATTTAAGATGCGGCTCTCCAACTGCCAAAATTACTGTTTTCAGTTATATCAAAGAAAATGGCAAAAGTAGTTCGGAAATTCTTCGGGCGAAGGTACGAACGCGATCTAAGAAGTTAGCTGCAATTGCTGCGATCGCCTACTTAGGTATTTTAGAGAGCGTTCTTGCAGTTAGCTTTAAGTATCACCGTTCGCTGGGGTGCAAACAAAGGCATTCAAGCCAGCACGACTAAATTTCATTTTACACAAATTTACTATTGGCAAATATGTCTGCCAAGTTGTTAAACTTTTTAAGTTTAAATGACTTAAATCTGTGCCAAGCTGTCGCAGCAAAGCGATCGCATTTTCAGTAAAATACCCCCCAAACAATCGTGCGGGCGATCGCTGAAAGTTCAATAATTGCAGCAATCGTTCCTCTAGATTTTTACTGCTACCACCTTGCTCCTCTAGCAATCTTGTCAAGATAGGTTGCACAATGAGCCGCCTTTGATTATCTCGCACATAGTCTTTTGCCTGCGCTTTTATTAAAACATGACTTCTCAGGCAATCAATTTGCCCTTGCTTTACTTCCTGGCATACCCGATGGGTCAATTGTTCTAAAACATATTCCATTACCATAGGCTGCTGAATATACCCGATTTCATCTAATGGAGACAAAACTACAGGCTGCTCTAAGTTTGGCTCGATCTTTTCAATTAGCGATCGCCTATCGAGGGATACTAAAGCATCGCCCAACTTCCCTAGAGAAATTGAGGGCTGTAGATCCGCTTGTAGCTGTGCTGCGGTTACTGCTTCTTGATTGATAGCTAACCAGTACATCACTTGCCATTCTAAAAAGCTGAGACGATCGAACTGCTGGGTTAGCAAAGTGCGAATATCTTTAAATAACAAAGTGTTTTGGGCTAAAAAAGCGGCAATATTGTTGTTAAATAAATCTTTGAGCGGCGTTGCTACAATCTCTAAGGCGCGCGGATTGCCTTGATAGCGTTCGATTAATTCCTTCACTTGCTCTTGTGCTGGGATTAGCCCCTTATTACCTAAAATTGTTTTTCCAGCCTCAACCGACAACGGTTTTAGCCGCAGCAAGCGTACAGGGGCGGTTGCTCCTTCTGGGATAGTAACTTCTTTGGGAATTTCACGAGTTGTCAGCAAGACGGTACTTTGATGGTGTCCTTCTCCTAACTGCTGAAATAGCCACTCATAGTCTTCATATCCCGGTCGGTATGTTCCTACTAATTCGCTACTAGCTAAAACTGCCTCAACGTTATCTAGAATTAACAAACAGCGATGATAGCGTAACAGCTTTAGTAACTGACGGATGGCAACATCAACGCGAACCAACAATTGCTCCTTTGCAATCGCACTCATCAAGTCTGTGACAAAATCAAACAGGGACGGAGCTTGCCAGAGACTTCGCCACACAATGATTTCAAATTGACCTGTATTTGCAAGTTGCCGTGCAAGTTGAGTTACTAACATAGTTTTGCCCATACCACCGATCCCGGCGATCGCAATTAATCGGCAACGGTCGTGCATTACCCACTGCTTTAGGGTGTCTAATTGTTCTTGTCTCCCGCAAAAGCGAGAGACATCAACCGCTTCTCCCCAGTCCACACGGTTGCACTTCGACCATGCAGATATGTTACCCATTTGCTGATGTTGCCCGTACTGCATCAAAGCATCCTGCAAATTCAGTTTTGTAACTTGAATTCCTAATGCTTGCGATAGCAATTTCCACAATTGCGCGCCAACGTCTTTAATGTAACTGTACTCGTGATTCAGTTCTCCAGCCATCTTATAGTAAGATTGCTTGTTCCAGGCTCTCTGAAAAATATCTATTTGTAGCTTAGTGAGTGATTCTGGAGATAAAGCTTTCGCAATGTTGTTTAATGCTTCCTCTTGGTTCATAGTTAAATTTTGGGGATAATCTTATTTAGAAGCTTTTAATTGCTTGGAGTGAAAAATCCATTAACCGTGCGATCGCTCTCAGTTAACTAGCAAAGCTCCCTACCAAGCTACCCCGCGCGTACCAGTAACTAAAATTTATCTTCTTTGTCCTTTGCAAGCTCATAATATCCTCCCTATGTAAACCTATGTTGCGATCGAGGAGTAGCTAAAAATTGCTGTAATTCAATAACTATTCGCTCGATTTACACAGTAGAAGACTGAAGGGGGAAAATGCTTTAACTTTCTGTGTCAAGTCGATTGCCTAACTCAACTAATCCAATAGCAGAGATGTGCCATTGGACTAACATAAGTCTGTAATAACCCTACGTTAGGCAGCCAGAATGTCTAAGTTTTGACTTTTAACAACTAATGCTTAGAGTAAGTTGCAGCTTTAAGCAACGATTGTTTTGGCAATCCGCAGGTACTTAGACTGCTGGCAAAAGTCAAACGATCGCGATCGCTTAAACGGAAATATGCAAACAACCTACAATCTTGTAGGATGGTACAGGCTTGCTAACATGACAAATAAAGCAATTATGCAAGAAATTTAATCTTGGGAAATCAACTCTTTAAATGAATTTACCCCTACTTTTTGCACGGAATGATAAATTTCTGAAGCTTGAGCGCCTACGGTAATAACTGATATAGCTAGAATTGCTAAAACTCCGAGCAGAACTACTTTACTTGTAGGTTGAAATTCATCTTCTATAATCGGTTGGTTGGTATCTGCTTGAATTTCCTCTTGAATAGTCGAACTCCAATCAGTGCCACTCTGCCACCATAAACTGAGTAAGTTAAGGTCTTCTAGGGACTTGTATTTAGTTGTAGTATTAGCATTTTTATCTAACATCAATTTCTCCTGTTTTTACTGCGAGTTAACAAGTTCTACAAAGCCGCCAAGAACCGATCGTTGGATATTTTCACTTGGGACATATAGCTTTCGGATAAATTCAGAACTTATCAGTAGGAAGCTATAGTTTCAGACATCAAATCAAACATTAAACATTTTGTAAGCGATCTAATAGAGCGATGCTAGTAATTGATCGGCGGCGGCTCGAAAGGCAATTGCTGCACCTGCGCTCATATCGCGCGGCGCACAGATGCGATTTCTCACATAGGCAAGGGCGACTTTTCCCACCTTAGAAAAGAGCGGGTCAATATTCTCTTTACCATCCACGCCATCCCTAATTATTAAGGTTCGTTCGCTATGCAGTAAATAATCTGCAAGTAGTTTGAGATGAAACTCAACGATCGCTGTATTGACGGCGGCAACATCTTTACTGGTAGCTAGATGTACTTCAGAGTTTTTAAGAATGTCTCTGATTGCAGCTTCATGATTGTCGCTTAACCACTCTGCTGCTTCTGCTCGATCTTGAGATATTTCTCTCAAGCTAGGTTCTAATGGCAGTTTATGCAAGCGGCTAGGAATGGATACGGTAAACGGCGATTGTCCGGGTCTACGCACTCGCCTTTGGGGAGTGCGATTTTGAGCAATTTCTAACAGTTGCTCCCAAGTCGGCGTAGTGTTTAAAATCATGATTACCTATGTTGGCAACAGCTTTCGCGATCCGATGCTTGTTACGGTCTATTGATATATGAAACTTAATCAAACTCATTTGCCTACAGCACTGTGCAGTGTTTCTACATATATCAATGAAACTGATTAGAGGAGTTCGTGACTTGTTCGGGCGAAGGAGCTAATGTTGTTAGAAAAGACTGCTCAATGCACTACTAATAAACTCGACCCTTGATATTGCAAACGTAATTGAGTTCTGAAGTATAGATAGCCCCCAACGCCCAAGAAACGGGGGCTAGGGGGCGAAACCTTTTTATTGTTGACAACCGATCTAGGATTGCTATTGCTATAGATAACTTTAAAACTACTTGCTATTTTTTTTAGTAATTTGAAATGAATCAAAAAACTGTTTTCCCTCCTCAACTTCGGAGCTAAGAAGCAATAATTGATACAAGCGATTGCCGATTAAGTATATGTTCGCTTTGCCATTCATGCCATCGGTTGATTTTAACTCTACCGATCGCCCAGGGTATCTGCCTAGTTGGATTTCACGCTGATTAACCAATTTATCACCGTCGGCTACGTAGCCTTTACATACCGCATCAAAAATCTCACTGGGTTTTACTCGCTCGACTTCTGCTACTAAATCAGAGTAAGTAATTAAATAGACAGTTTCTCCACTTACAACGGTAAAATTATGAGTAACCGAACCATCGGGATCGGTGTTTGATTCTTGAATAGGTTTGCCGGGCATTGAGATTGTAAACTTACCCACTGGAGAAGAAAACTGCTGCCAAGGCGATCGCTTTAGTATCTGTTGGGCATAAGTAATTGCAGTCGGGTTGGGGACGTTGACAAAAGTTACCGATAAACTAGAAACAATCGTCATTAAAGTTAAAGTAATTAGTTTCATTTAGTCGCTACCCCAATAAATTTATAAGCGATACAGCAGTTACTGCATCCGATCTATAGTTCGGTACTGAATAGCCTCGGCAACGTGGCTTGCTAATAAATTTTCTTCCCCGGCTAAATCCGCAATAGTTCTTGCTACTTTAAGTATGCGATCGCTGGCTCTTGCTGATAATCCAAGTTTGCGAATTGCTACAATTAATAAGTTGCGGCTAGATTCATCAAGGGCGCACCACTGCTGTAAATGACGGCTTTGCATTGCTGCATTGCAACGGATGTTAGTTTCAATCTTAAAGCGATTGTAAGCCAGGTCGCGGGCTTGTTTGACCCGGAGGCGGACAGCTTGGGATGCTTCTCCTTTTGGTTGCGTAGTAATTTCTTCTGGCTTTAACCGATTAACAGCAACTTGCAAATCTATCCTATCCATCAACGGGCCTGAGAGCTTTGCCCAATACTGTTCTCTCTGCCGAGGCGAACAACTGCAAGAAACGATAGTATCGCCAAAATAGCCGCAGGGACAAGGGTTTGTGCTGGCAACTAAGGTAAATTGTGCGGGAAACATCACCGATTGACGAGTGCGCGATACGGTTACATAGCCATCTTCTAAAGGCTGGCGCAAAAATTCCAGCACGTCGCGCTTAAATTCGGTTAATTCGTCTAAAAATAAAATACCTCTATGAGCTAAAGATATTTCCCCAGGACGGGGGAAACTACCGCCCCCAACTAAAGCCGGGCCAGAGGCGGAGTGGTGCGGACTGCGAAAAGGGCGATCGCGTACTAATAAGCCGCGATTTTTTAATAATCCTGCTACCGAGTGAACTTGTGTTACTTCTAGCGACTCCTCAAAGCTTAAAGGCGGCAAAATTCCTGGTAAGCGCCTAGCTAACATTGTTTTCCCACTTCCAGGCGGGCCGACAAAAATTAAATTATGTCCTCCCGCCGCCGCTATTTCTAAAGCTCTGCGAGCGTGATTTTGTCCTTTGACATCTTTTAAATCTGGAATATTTAAAGGGGCTGTTATGGACTCGGTTTCGTCTAGCTTGACTGGATAATAGCGTTCTGGTTGATTTAAAAAAGTTGCTACTTCTGACAAATATTTAAAACCATACACCTCTAGTCCTGCAACTACCGCCGCTTCTTGGGCGTTGTCAAAAGGCACAACTAAGCTAGTAATACCTAACTTTTTTGCCGCCGCCGCGATGGGTAAAACTCCCGATACTGGGCGCAGCGTGCCATCTAGAGAAACTTCGCCTAAAAATAGACAGTCTCCAAGTAACTGAGCGCTTACCTGCTCGGAAGCTGCCATAATCCCGACACTAATTGGTAAGTCAAAGCTCGGCCCTTCTTTGCGTAAATCTGCCGGGGTGAGATTAATAATTATTTTTTTTAAGGGAAAAGCATATCCAGCATTTTTCATTGCAGCTTTTACTCGTTCGCGGGATTCTTGAACGGCGGTATCGGGCAATCCTACTAGCACAATTGCTGGTAAACCACCAGATACATCAACTTCCACGCCTACTTTAACGGCATCAATCCCAACAATTGCTGCACTCCATACTCTGGCTAACATTTATTTCATTGCCATAAACATTTAAAATCTCTAGCAGAAATACCAGTGAATCTGCATGAGTGAAACTACAGAGACAATTTTTAGCAAAATTATTCGTCGGGAAATACCCGCAGATATTGTTTATGAGGATGACTTGGCGATCGCTTTTAAAGATATTCATCCTCAAGCACCCGTCCACATTTTATTAATTCCCAAGCAACCAATTAAATCTTTGGCGGAAACTACACCCCAAAACCAAAACTTAATGGGTCACTTGCTGTTGACGGCGCAACAGATTGCTCTATCTGCGGGACTTAACAATGGCTACCGCTTAGTCATTAATACTGGTAATGATGGCGGTCAAACAGTGTCTCACATCCACTTACACATTTTGGGCGGTAGACAAATGACTTGGCCCCCCGGTTAAGTGATATAAGAAAAACTAATCTCTTGCATAACATAACTTAACTTAGAGCGGCTTTACAAAACTAAATAAAGGGGTTAAGTTAAGAACAAGGAAACGAACTGGTTTC
>JAPJOW010000345.1 GCA_030826005.1 Aliterella sp. RAGGC_92 | reverse complement strand
ACGGGAACTGCCGGAATAATGGCGATCGCTCTGGGCGCTGGTAGTATTGCACCAATGGTTATATCTGCGCCAGTATTTGCTCAAAACGCAACTTTTAGCGATGTTTCTAGTAACTATTGGGCAAGTCCTTTTATTGCCGAACTTGCTAGACGCGATATTATTGCTGGATTTCCCGATAATACTTTCCGCCCCGATCAGAGCGTAACTCGCGCTCAATTTGCCGCAATTGTCCGCAAAGCTTTTGCCAAAAGTCCCGAACGCAACGCCATCAATTTTACGGATGTACCAACAAATTATTGGGCATCTAGTGCCATTCAAGAAGCCTATAGAACGGGTTTTCTCTCTGGCTATCCAGGAAATCGCTTTCAACCAGAACAAAACATTCCCCGCGAACAAGTTCTAGTATCTTTAGCTAGTGGTTTAGACTTTCCAGCCACCAATGATAATAATCTCAACCAATTTTATAGCGACGAAAGCAATATTTCTGATTACGCTCGCAATCCGATAGCAGCAGCAACAGAAAGAGAAGTTGTTGTTAACTACCCCAACGTCAGATTCCTCAACCCCACTCGCACCGCAACTCGCGCTGATGTAGCAGCTTTTATCTATCAAGCTTTAGTAGATGGGGGACAAGTATCGGCGATTAATTCAGCTTACGTTGTCGGACAAACTCAACCCACTACCCCAACTACTCCCCAAGCTGTAACTATTCCTTCAGGAACTACTATTCCGGTCAAATACGACCAAGCCGAGCGGATTTTAGTTACAAAAGAAGAAACAGCGCCTTTAACGCTAACAGTGGCACAAAATATTGTTACAAGTGGCGGCTCGATTATAATCCCCGCAGGTAGTACCGTCGTTGGCGAGTTGCGCCCAGCAGAGGGCGGTTCGCAATTCTACGCTCAAGAATTAGTATTATCTGGCGGTCGGCGGTACGATATCAGTGCGACATCAGAAGTAATTACCAAAACCGAGCGCATCCGCAAAGGTATTAATGTCGGTAATGTAGTTAAAAATGCTGCTTTAGGCGCTGCTGCTGCGGCGGCAATTTCCGCAGTCACGGGCGATCGCGCGATCGCTACCGAAGAAGTGTTAGGCGGTGCGGGGGTTGGTAGTTTAGTCGGTTTATTCCTGGGTAGAAGAAGCGTAGATTTAGTTGCCATCGATCCCGATACCGATTTGCAACTAACTCTAAATTCTAACTTGGCACTAAATCCTTAAGTCGGCAACCAAACGACAAACTTAGTTCCTAAACCATTTTGTGCAGGGCTGAAAACTTCAATTTCACCCTGCATTTGTTCTACCAATTCTTTAGCGATCGCAAGGCCCAATCCCGTACCCGGAATTGTTGAATTTTCTTGTACGCCCCGATAATGCCGCTCGAAGACTTTTTCTAAATCGGCGGGCGGAATGCCAAAACCTGTATCGCTAACTTCTATGCCTTGAAAACTAGCTTTTTTGATGCCAGAAACAATCTTAATTTGCCCGCCTTGGGGAGTGTATTTCAAAGCATTGTCAATCAAATTGCTCAATACTTCCCGTAATGCTCCCTCGTCAGCTTTGACGGCGGCTACATCGGCGGGAATATCTGCATATAATTGGAGATTTTGCTCTTGGGCGATTACTTTTGCCGATTCTACAAGCGGCGCTAATATATCTGCAACGTATAATTGGTTATGGGTAGAAGCGGGTAATAAACGCAGGGGTTTTAAATTGGCAGGTAAAGCTTTTTGCGTCTCTAAATCGTCTACCGTCAAATCTATTGCCCGATCGAATTGTTTGAGCAACTCTTGCAGGCGATCGCTTTCCCGGACAATATTATCGGCTACGGCTCGATTTGCGTCTTCTGGGGTAAAGCGCTTGAGTAATAGTTTGCCAAAGGTTCGTAACGCCGTTAGCGGGTTGCGAAATTGATGTAATAGGTTATCTAATAAGTCCCGTTGCTGTTGCTGTAAATACTGCTGTTTGTGTAATTGCTGCTCGAACCATTCTCTGCGCTGCTCGATCGAGCGCGCGATCGCGATTGTTTGGGCGATCGTTTCAATTTCTTTACGTTCGTTTTCATTCCAAGCTCGATCTTCTCTCCCCGTCACTAGCAGTCCCATCAATATACCTTCATAAATTAAAGGCAATACGATTTGGCGAGTAGGCATTAGAGACGAAATTTGAGTGCTATTGTCTTGCCAAAATTCTCTTGCTGGCATGGCAACAGGGGTAGGTGCAGCAAGCGGTAGTAACTTTGGTATGTTTTCTCCCGTTTCTTGAAGCTGCCAACCTCCGGCGGCTTTTGCTTTTTGCCACGCTGCTAAATCGGGGTAAGCAAAAACTGGAATTAAATTAGCTTGGCTGCTTTCTTT
This sequence comes from Aliterella sp. RAGGC_92, assembly GCA_030826005.1. Taxonomy (GTDB): domain Bacteria; phylum Cyanobacteriota; class Cyanobacteriia; order Cyanobacteriales; family Chroococcidiopsidaceae; genus Aliterella. The sequence goes on along the minus strand of JAPJOW010000345.1, from coordinate 400 downwards.
ATCGATCGATTCTTCTGTTAAATACACAATGCTCCATACCGCTCCTAATCTCTGGGTGAGCGTGGCAACTTGGACTTGGCATAGAGCAACAAAATCAGAACTGGTTAACATTATCTAAATACTAAAACCGATCGAGCTTGCCCACACTACCGGGACTTTTGCCTCATATTAACAAGGGAATCAAGCTTTGAGGTCATTTTTTAGCTCTTTAATAAATTTTTGCACCCATTAGCGATACTGTCAGGGCAATTTTGTTCTCCTTTAACTTTCTGGCACATCTTTAACAAATATTAACTTTTTTAAACTCTTTCTTAACCTTAGTGGGACTTTTTAATCATATGTTGCTAACTTTGTATCAAATGCTTAACATAACTTGATTTTTAAAACTCAGAAGGATATA
>JAPJOW010000101.1 GCA_030826005.1 Aliterella sp. RAGGC_92 | reverse complement strand
GTTTTAGCCGCAGGTTTTTGCTTGGCTACCGGAGTAGTCTTAGGTTGAGCTTTATTTGCGGCTTTTTTTACCGCACTGCTATCGTTGGCAAAGATGGGTTTAGGCGGCGGCGTAGAGGAGCGGTTGATAAATATTAATGCTAAAGCAACGCTGCCACTAATTAGTAAAACGATCGCAATTATAAATCCCAAAAATAACTTAACTAAACCCGATGTCCACCTCACGCCGAATACCTCCTGCAATCAAGGGTGAATTTTACTATAACTACGGCAATTGTCGCCCAAGGCGATCGCTTAACGAGTTGTGTTTTGATGCCAAACGCGCTTTCCCGGCTTTTGCCCATTCTTGTAAAAATTGAATTTGTTCTTGTGCCGTCCGCGCTAGAGGGATAATTTGACTAGCGGCTTCTAAAATGTCATCGCTAGTAAAGTCGCGGTTTTGACTAAAGCCGATGTGCATAGCTTCAACTAAAGTTTGCTCGATTTCTGCGCCGGAAAAGTCCGGGGTTTCGTAAGCTAGGCGTTGCAAGTCGTAACTTTTTAAATTGTGCGATCGCAATCTCGATAAATGTACTGTAAAAATTTCTTTTCTTTCTTCTTGACTGGGTAAACCGACAAAAAATATTTCATCAAACCTACCCTTGCGTAACATTTCTGGCGGGAGCGCTCCAATATCGTTCGCTGTAGCCACGACAAACACTGGAGATGTCTTTTCAGCCAGCCAAGTAATAAACGTGCCAAAGACGCGGCTAGTAGTGCCTGCGTCGCCTTTGCTACCTAGTCCCGAAAAAGCTTTATCAATTTCATCAATCCACAAAATGCAAGGAGCAAGGGCTTCGGCTACTTGTACCATTTGACGAGTACGCGACTCGGATTCCCCTACTAATCCCGCAAACAAACGCCCTACATCTAGCCGCAGTAGAGGTAAATGCCAGTGGTGAGCGATCGCTTTTGCCGTCAGCGACTTCCCCGTACCTTGGATTCCTACTAATAGCAGCCCGCGCGGGTAGGGTAAACCGTAAGTTCTGGCTTTTTCAGTAAATCCACCACCCCGGCGCAACAACCAGTCTTTAAGGTTGTCTAATCCGCCGATATCGGAGATTTTTTCGGTAGTAGGGTAAAAGTCTAAGATTTGCGTTTGGCGGATAGTTTGGCGCTTTTCTTCTAAAACTAATTCCACATCTTCTGGCTGTAATTCTCCGTGAGTTGCGATCGCTCTTGCTAGTACCCGGCGAATCCGCTCCATTGATAGTCCTTGACAAGAGCGGACTAATTCATCTAAAAACTTTGTACTGATTGATTGCCCTGTCGCCATTAATAAGCGCTCGATTTCGACTTTAATTTCTGGCGGCGCGGGTAACGGAAACTCCAATACTGTTAGCACTTCCCCCAAGTCTTCGGGGATGGCAATTTTTGGCGACAGTATAACTAAGTTTTTTGGCTGAGACTTTAATAATTTTGCTAAGTTGCGGAGTTTGCGCGACACCGAAACATCTTCTAAAAAGCGGTGAAAGTCTCGCAGGACAAAAACGGCGGCGGCGCTGGCGGGGAGCTTTTCCACAAATTCTAATGCCTGCAAAGGGTTGCGCCGACCAAATCCCGTATCGTTGGGATTTCCCACGTAACCGTCTACAAAGTCCCAGGTATATACCGCTCGATTACCTTGCTTTTGTGATTCTTCTTTAATTACTACTTCTACTCGTTCTTCCTCGTAAGTAGGAATATAAATCAAAGGATAGCGGGCGCGTAGGAGCAGTTCAAATTCATTGCGGAAGCTCATAAAGGCGAGATTTTATGGTAGTTGCTTTTTTAATGCCTCTAAAGAAGCCCAACGGCGATCGCCTATTTTGCTAGTATTGCTACTATCGGCGGGTATACCCGCACAATCGCTTTCGCATAGCTGTTTTGGTGGCAATTCCAAACACAACTGCTCGTACAGCCATTCTTCAGGATGGAAGTAACCTTGCGGCGGGAGAGTTTCTATTAAGTCTTCTACAGCTACTTCTTTTTCTATCGGCCCTTCGTAGGGAAGACTAGCGCTTTCATCTAACCAAATCATTTCTGAGGTATCGACATTTAAGCGATGATTGTATTGCTGCAAGCAGCGATGACAGGTCAAAGTAACGATTGTTTCTGCTTTACCCGATACTTCCAAATAATTGCCATGATGCTGAACTTTAACCTGACCGCGCACCGGAGTTAAGGTTTCTAAGTTTGAGATAAAATCTTGAACTTTTACTACCTCTGTTTTCTCTGGTGCTTTTGTCAGTTGGGGAATGTAAATTGCCTCCATGAAAGTTTGCCTTAGCCTCAATAAACTCTAATTTTAATTGTTGCAAAAATTACAGTTTTTTAGCTGGTGGGGTCGCCGGGGATCGGTCGTCTCACGACAAGATGACGGTGCGGCTCTTTACCACGACTAAAAGTTTCTAACTCTGGATACTCTTGCAAAATTGTATGAATTTGCCGACGTTCGGCGGAAGATAAAGATTTAATTTCTACTTCCTCCCCCGAAGATCGTACCTGTTCGGCGGCTTCAAGAGCGATCGCATTTAGTTCTGCTTGCCTTTTAGCTCGGTAGCCGTTCAACTCAATAATATAAAAGCCCGTTGGCTGACTGTGATTCAAGTTTAAACCAGCATTAGCAAGGTATTGAATCCCGTCTAACACTGTACCGCGATCGCCAGTCAGCGTTTTTATTTGTTCGTGGCTCAAATTTGTTTGGTCAATAGTCAGCCAGTAACTATCTACTGCTTCCTCTGCTTGTTTGTGTCCGCTTGGAGAATTGTCTATTTCTGCGTTCACATCCGCAGGTATTCCAGCTAATTGCAGCAGTGTTGTTAACCACTGCTGTCCCCGCTCCATTGCATTGTCAGTCATTTTTACCCGGAAGCTTTTTTCTTAGGACGATTTGGCTCAAAGGGAAGTGTTTCTCGTCCTTTAGCCTCGGTTACTTTTGCCTCTGCTTCGACAATTTTTTGCAAATTTTCTGGCAAAGGTTCGCGGGACACGATCGCTGTTTGCAATGTTTGGAATATATTTGCAATCAGCATATACATCAATACTCCCGCCGGCAGTGGGAAAAATAAAAACATCCCCGAAAATATAATCGGCGTGATTTTATTTACAGTTTCTTGCTGGGGATTGCCTCCGGTCGCACCTTGACCCGACAGAGTTTGGCTCAAATACAAGCTCAATCCAAAGCCGAGAATCATGCCGACGATATCCCAGTGAATTGTGCCATCATCATCGAAAGCGCCAACTCTGCCCAAGGCATCAATAAACAAAAAGCCTTTATTAGCAGCAAGTCCCGGTATTGTGCCTACAATTGTGGCTTCTCCGGGGGCGATCGCTTCGATATTGCCCTTAGCATCAATTTTTACTCGATCTTCCCCTTTAGTCACTTTTAAAGTGGGTACGAGGCTGCTGTCGGGATGTTCGGCTTCTAAGGCTGTTAGGCTTTTACCTTCTACAGTTTGAAATTCAACAGTTGTTTTTTCCCCTACACCTAAGTTGTTACCCCCAGGTAAAACGGCAATAATCGGCGCGTGGACTCCATCAGCAATATAAATATTTTGCGGTGGAGTTGTAAAAGCTTGGGGTTGGACGCGCTCGATTTGTTCTTGCGGCAGAATTTGCAAGTTGACGTTGTAATTAATATCTGAAAATGGCGAACCCCGCAAAGTTGCAAACAAAGCAAATAATACGGGCATCTGTACCACTACAGGTAAACAGCCAGCTAAAGGATTGCCAAATTCCTTATAGACACCGCTCATTTCTTCTTGCAATTTAGTTGGATTGTCTTTGTAGCGCTCTTGAAGTTCTTTAACTCGTTTTTGCATCAACGGTTGAGTGACTCTCGTGCGCCGCATATTGCGAATCGATCCGGCGCTTAGAGGATAAAGCGCAAAGCGAATTACTAGCGTTAACGCGACAATTGCTAGTCCATAGCTTGGCACGATCCCGTAGAAAAAATCTAGGATCGGCAGCATCACGTTGTTAGAGAGAAACCCTATACCAAAATCCATTTATGTGAACTTAACCTAAGATATGTTAATTTGTCTGAGTCCAATTTATCCGATACTGGAATATATTTACGGGTAGCGTTTACCGTATAAGTTTTTTTAGTAACGATTGGCTCGCGATTGAGCCTTTCGCCAACAACCTGACTAAATTTTATTTGCCTGCGGTTGCATTCACTGTAGGATTTTTTAGCGCTACTTTATCGTTAATGTATTCGTAAATCTCCCGAAACTTGGGTACGGCTCTTAATTCCAAACGGCTACCATCTCTTAGAGTTAGTACCATATCTCCCCAAGCGCCAAGTCCGCGCGGAACTTTGGCAATCTTGACGATTTCTGAATAAATAATATCCGTGCGATCGCGTCCTCCCCAACCCCCAGTAATTGTAATGCGACGATTGGTAATTCGGTAGCGCAGCCACAAAGCCCGCACAATTGCGCCCACTGTTAAGGGTAAAGCCACAATTGTTAAGCCGATAATTAACCCAAATATCAGTTCTCCGACGTGGGGGCCGCCTTCGTAGTAAACATCTTCACGAATGCCCATTTATTACCTCTGCTTTTACCAATAACTGCTCTAATTCTTGCAGAAATTGTTGATAATCGCACTTACTTGTCACAGCTTGGGGTTGTACTATTACAACTAAATTCCAGCCTGGGGTTATTTGCGGTAATAACGAACGAAATGCCGCTCGAATTTGCCGCTTAATGCGATTGCGAATTACCGCGCGCTTGCTAACTTTTGTGCTGATGGAAATACCAATGCGAATAGCGCCTGCATCCGTCTTAGTAGGTGTTTGCAGACGTAAAGCTCTCAAAGTTAAATGAGAGCTTTTCAGGCGATTTCCTTCCCGAAATAGAGTTTGAAATTCGCGCCGATTTTTGAGTCGATTTGCTTTTGGTAAAGCCACAAAAAATTTTAGGAAACGCTAAGGCGATAGCGTCCTTTTCGACGACGCGCGCTAATTACATTTTGACCGTCTGGGTTACGCATCCGAGCGCGAAAACCTGAAGTTCTCTTTCTTTTGCGGGAAGTACCGCCCAATGTCCGTTTCATTATTTAGATTCCTAAATTTAGTCAAAAAGTCACAATCTACAATCTTACCATTAAAACGGCTAAGAAATGCTCAATATCCAAGTACCTACATAACGTAATAGCGGCACATCGCCAGGGGAGAGAATTTGACAATTGAAGTAGTAAGTACCGCCGAACGCAGGATTTTTGACGTTAGAAAGGACTAATTCTACCCGACTTCCGGCGGGGACTGGCTCTTGGGGGTAGATTTCTAAAGCTCTATTTTCTTTATTCCAAACTACTTCTTTTAAAGGTACGGCTTTACCTTTGATGCGAATTTCAACTTTATCTGTATCGAAAACACCTTTGTAGTAATCGGGGTACGATATAGAAAATTGAGCGGCAGCTAACTTTAACTGTTTGGGCGGAATCCTTAATCTATAACGCTCCCAGCCGCCAGCTTGACCGCCAAAATCTAATCTAAAAGGCAATTGATTTTCGCGCTTGACACCGCTAAAAATCGTAAATCCAGGCAAACTTTGAGCAGAAATAAGTGCCGGAAACCCAGCAACTAAACAACTGCTAACAGCTAAGACAGAAAGAAAGCGTCGCATTGAGGTTTTTTTGGCAAACATTGGTTTAGAGTGAGTTTTTGTACTTACTAATTTACTACTTGGTTAACCAACTTAGACGGCATAGTTAGTAAAAAAGTGCCTTAGCTTAGGGGTAAAGTTAGATGGGGCAAGGGATAAGCGCTAAATAAATATGCAACGCTAATTTGGCAACAGAGAAATTTTGTGATAAAAGTTGAAAAAAAAGGTCGCCCGAATTTAAGTTAAATAAGCTAGATTATCCAAAACAAAGTAGCAAATATTGGAGAATAGCGATCGCCCGTGCTGACAAAAAATGCAATTATAAAAAATTCTAAAGACAAAGATTGGTCAATTGAATAACCAACTAAGATGGGCAAAATGTGCAACTAATAAACTAACTAAGGAAACTGTTGCTAAATGCGTGTCTGAGGACTATGCCCCATTTAATTTGTCAAAGGCACAAAATATTGCTGCCACTGCCAGAAAGTCGGTAATTACAAGAATTCAACTTAATGTAACCCTGGCAAAAAAAGTTTTCCCGATTTAAGGAGATGAAATGAGAATAGCGGTTGCCAAAGAAATTGAAGTCGGCGAACGTCGCGTTGCGTTAATACCTGAAACTGTAGCGCGATTGGTGAAAAAAGGATTAGAAGTTTGGGTAGAAAAGGGTGCAGGCGATCGCTCTTTTTTTACTGATGAAGCTTACGAAGCAGCCGGAGCAAAGGTTGTAGACGATAGCGCGGCGATTTGGGGCGAAGCAGATATTTTACTTAAAGTCGGCTTACCCCAAGAGCGGGAAGATGGGCGACAAGAAATTGATTTACTCAAGGAAGGGGCTGTATTAATAGCGTTTCTCAACCCCTTGGGAGTGCCAGAAATTGCTCAAAAGTTAGCAGATAAAAAAGTTACAGCTTTTGCCATCGAACTAATACCGCGTAGCAGTAGAGCGCAAAGCATGGATGCTTTATCGTCTCAAGCCTCGGTAGCAGGTTACAAGTCGGTATTAATCGCGGCGGCGGCTTTGCCTAAATACTTCCCCATGCTGACAACCGCCGCCGGAACGATCGCTCCAGCGAAAGTATTTATTATGGGCGCAGGGGTAGCCGGATTGCAAGCGATCGCGACCGCGCGCAGATTAGGAGCGGTGGTAGAAGCTTTTGATATTCGTCCCGCCGTCAAGGAAGAAGTGCAAAGCTTGGGAGCGAAGTTTGTAGAAGTGAAGCTAGAGGAAGAAACGGTAGCTGCGGGAGGTTATGCTAAAGAAATTTCCGCCGATGCCAGACAACGCACTCAAGAAGTAGTTGCTGAACACATTAAAAACTCAGATGTCGTAATTACAACCGCGCAAGTCCAAGGTAAAAAAGCGCCCTTACTTGTCACCGAGGAAATGGTAGCGCAAATGAAGCCAGGATCGGTAATTGTCGATTTGGCAGCAGAACAAGGGGGAAATTGCGCCCGTACCGAGCCAGGAAAGGATGTACAGTGGCATGGAGTAACAATTATTGGCACGATCAATTTACCTTCTTCCATGCCCGTCCACGCCAGCCAAATGTATTCAAAAAACTTGGCTACTTTGGTGCAGTATTTGGTTAAAGACAACGCTCTCAACCTCGATTTTGCGGATGATATAGTTGATTCTGCTTGTATCACTCACGGCGGAGAGATCCGCAATCAAAGAGTCCGCGATGCTTTAACTGCGGCTAGTGCGACGGTAGGCAATTAGTTTTTAATTAGGAGAATTTTAACAGTGACAGAAGCATTAATTGCTGCCTTGTTCGTATTCGTTTTAGCATCTTTTGTTGGCTTTGAAGTAATTAACAAAGTACCGCCAACTCTGCACACTCCTTTGATGTCTGGTGCTAACGCTATTTCGGGAATTGCCGTAATTGGCGCGTTAGTTGTTTCTGGAAGTAGAGACTTAAATATCAGCGTAATTTTGGGATTGATTGCAATCGTACTGGCAACTATCAACGTAGTGGGTGGCTTTTTGGTTACTGACCGGATGTTGCAAATGTTTAAAAAGAAGGAGATTAAAGCATAGTGAGCGATTTTTTGCCAACAGGGATACAGCTAACTTATTTAGTTGCAGTGTCTTTATTTATCATCGGTTTAAAACAACTAGGATCTCCAGCTACGGCGCGTAATGGTAACTTATTAGCTTCTGGGGGAATGTTGCTTGCTGTAGCGGCAACTTTGCTCGATCGCCAAGTATTGAATTATGAGATGATTTTAGTAGGTTTGGCGATTGGTTCGTTAATAGGTGCGATCGCAGCCCAAAGAGTCGCTATGACCGAAATGCCCCAAATGGTAGGTTTATTGAACGGTTTGGGGGGTTTAGCATCGGCGCTTGTTGCGGTAGCTGAGTTTTGGCGACTCATTGGCAATGGCGAAGCTATAGGCTTAGATGCCAATATTTCCATGCTGCTAGATGTATTTATTGGTGGTGTCACTTTTACAGGCAGTATGGTAGCTTTTGCGAAGTTGCAAGGCTTAATTAGCGGTTCTCCAATTACTTTTCCTTTGCAGCAACCCGTAAATATTTTGTTGCTAATTGGGTTTGTCGTCGGTAGCGGTTACTTATTGGTAACGCCGGAAAATGTACCCTTGTTTCTCGGTGTAGTTGCTTTATCGCTACTCTTAGGCGTATTGTTTGTTATTCCCATCGGTGGCGGTGATATGCCTGTAGTAATTTCGCTACTCAACTCCTTATCAGGAGTAGCAGCAAGTGCGGCGGGCTTTGTCGTCATGAACAATATGCTAATTGTCGCTGGCGCACTGGTAGGCGCGTCTGGGTTGATTTTGACTCAGATTATGTGTAAAGCGATGAATCGCTCGTTATTTAGCGTCTTATTCGGCGCTTTTGGCGGTGGCGGAACAGCAAGCGGTGGTGCAGAAGCAGGCGCAACCGATAAAAATGTCCGCAGTATCGACCCTGAAGAAGGCGCAATGATGCTAGGTTACGCGCGTTCCGTCGTAATTGTTCCTGGTTACGGTATGGCTGTGGCTCAAGCGCAGCATAGCGTGCGCGAACTTGCCGATCAATTGGAGCGGATGGGTGTAGATGTCAAGTATGCAATTCACCCGGTAGCGGGGCGGATGCCAGGACACATGAACGTATTACTTGCGGAGGCAAATGTACCATATCCCCAGCTATCGGATATGGACGATATCAACCCTCAGTTTGAACAAACTGATGTAGCTTTAGTAATTGGCGCAAATGATGTAGTAAACCCCGCCGCCCGTCACGATAGCGCTAGTCCAATTTATGGAATGCCGATATTGGAAGTAGACAAAGCGAAACAAACAATTGTCATCAAGCGCGGCATGAGTGCGGGTTTTGCTGGCATAGAAAATGAATTGTTCTACAAAGATAAAACTACAATGCTGTTTGGCAGCGCGAAAGATATGGTTGCAAAGCTAGTAGCTGAAGTAAAGCAACTTTGAAGTAAGAGAATGTTTTAAAATTTGTAAAGATAGGATTGAGAGCAACTCAATCCTATCTTTACTTTCCAATCATTGTTATAATGTCAATTTATTAACTAAAAAACAAAATAATTTAAACTAAATAGGTAGTTTTTAATTAAAATTTTAAATGCCTGCTAATCAAACATTTTATCTACTTTAAGGATCTTCAATTAGACACTTGGTATCTTGATCGCTGCGAAGTGCCCCTAGTAAAGTAGATACAAATACACAGCGCTTAATGCCGTTAGCTTCGTTACGAATAATCAAGGTAATTCTTCGTCGGTATTGTGATGTAATACTACCATCATATTTAAACTGCACTGGATAATAAGTAGCAGGGTTGGCAACAATACTTGTATTAGTTACATTAATAGCTATTCGCTTAGAATCTTCTCCCAAAAGTGGCTGCCAATTTGTAGCGGCAGCGCAAGTCCAAGCAGTTTCAGGAAGGCGACTTACAGAAAACAAAATTCTAGTGCCATCGTCACGGAAGCACGCAGTCCATGTAGTTCTATCTCGTTTAGCGCTGGCTTGAGCATTCCGCATCACGATAAAAACTTGCTCCTGGGCATTATTTAAACGCTGGCGATTGATTAATCCTATGAAGCTAGGAATTGCGATCGCTGATAAAATACCAATCATAATGACTACAACTAGCATTTCTATTAAGGTGAACCCTTCTACTGACTGCCTTGACAGGCAACGTTTGTTCATTTTTTTATTTTTATTTGATACAGGTATAGACTGAATTACTATTTACTGGATTGCTTTAGGGTCTTTATTAATAATACTTCGTCTCAAAACTTGAGCATTTAGAGTTGCAAGACCATTGCTAGTACCAGCTTGTACTCTGCCTTCACTATTGCCCCGGAGGAAAACTAAAATATCTTGATTTATTGCTCCACCATCGTACACATCTACATTTGTAGTAGTTGTAAGTGGTTCAACAGTTTTGTTTACTCTGACACAAGCATAGAAACTTCTCACCTTATTCGTTCCCTCAAGAAATGGTGCGGCAGTAACGTCTGGTGTTATCCGATAATAGATGTCTTGAGTAGTATCATCACGAGGACAAAGAGGCGGCTCTGTCGCAGATGGATTGTCCCCTGGTCTTACTTGATCGTCAACAAAATCTACTAAAACCTGAGCAGGTGCATTATCAGCCCCAGGAATAGCAGTCTGTAAATTTGTTACCGCACCAGCGCTAAACTGCCAAGGCCACTTGCGAAAACCTACGCCTGGTTTTTCAGGACTGACATAATTAACTATAGCTGCCGTACCTGCCGCAGTGCCATCACTTTTGTAATTAGGCAATTCATAGCGAAGTAAACGGGCTTTACCATACCATCTAGGAACTTCAGTGGATATATTTTTTCTCAAGAAGTAAACAACTAAGGTATAAGTTCTCCCAGAGGTACAAGGTACGTCTGCTGGAGGCGTGGTACTCCCACATTGGGTTGAACTTAGATAATAATCTGGCAAAGGATCTAACTTCCAAAACGCTAAAATTGGCATACTATTAGCAGGAGGTGTTTTGATATGATTCACAACTCCAGGGCAATAGTCTGGGCTAACTGTAGTTGCGGTTTTAGTTCCTACTCCTGTAGCAGTTAGACATTCTCCAGGATAAACATATACCGCTTCTCGCAAGTCGGCAGCAATATAATCAAGAGCTAGCTGCATATCATTTTGAGTTTGAGTTTGTCCTGACTCCTGCTGATTAGTGGATAGCAATTGGACAACAAAAGACATTAGCCCTGATACTACAATTGTAGCGATCGCTACACTAACAAGCAGTTCTATTAATGTAAATCCAGATTTTTTGCGTTCAGGATGATTAAAGTGCGATCGGTGCGCTAGAAAAATAAAATATTTTATATTCATTATTTTTACCTAATGTAGCAATTCCTCAAAAATAATAACTACGCTATGGATTGAGGTATTGCTTATATTTCTCCAAAGAAATTTTTGCATCGCTGCGAGCGACTGTAGTGTAGGCAACAGCTAGAGGTCTAAATTCTTGACTTCCATAACTTGTTGTAAGTCGCAGAGAAGCAGCCTCTTTTTGCAAGCTGCCAAATTTAGCTACTTTTGAATAAACTCTAACTCCTAGCTGAAAGGCAACTAATGTATTTGTTGTTGCACCGGTAACTGTCGCATTAGTATCGTTATCACGAAATAGCTGTACGTAGAAGTCGGGTTTAGTGTCTTTGTCTACATCAACCCCAAAAGCCTTGCTAGTAGAATTAGCCAAAGCTCTACTTTCGTTAATACCAACTGCACTGTTAACAGGGGTAGTAGGAGCAGCGACATTAGCAATATTGTTATCAGTTATTGTGCCACCAGGTACAGGAGGTAATTTTGCGGTGTATGCACCTCCTTGTTCCACAAAAACTCTAATGCGCTCGATTTCTGCTTGTGCTAATTGCATAGCTTGTTCGGCTCTGCGATTTTGGACGCGGGTAGCTGTACTAATAACAATGGGTGGGGTAATTGTAATAGCAACTACTGTAATTACAAGTATTCCCATCAAAGACTCTACTAAAGTAAATCCTTGTGCTTTTATTTGCAGGCTTGTTGTTTTTTTTAAAAGACTAATTTTAATAAGCATTTTTTAGGTTAGGTGAGGGGTTAAGAACAAGAGGCTTTAGGATCGACTTTTGCAGTAGTTGTACCTTTGGTAGCACAACGCAGCTTTTTAATATAGGGATCGTCTACAGGCAACTCTCTATAAAACTCGCTACGGATAGCGCTAAGACTTGTAAAACGTCGTGAAACGGAGCCTGGAGCTTGATATTGCAACCCTACATCGTAACCCCAACGACGATTGGGAGCGCCATAATAACTGATAGCTTCGCCGCCACCTGCTGGGTTTTGACTAATTTCCCAAGCATCTTGGTCAAAGGGAGCAGTAGCATAATTGCTGAAGTTTAATTGAATAAATGAACCCGATATAAATAAATTTATCCCTTCCCAGTCTTCTAAAAAGCGAGGAAAATTATGTAAACCCCCGTAAGGCTGTAAAGATCGCGAGGGAACGAGACCGCTAACCATAATGGCATTTACGCGAGTTTCTACAGGTGCATTTCTGTTTTTACCAGCAGTGAAAGCTTGGTATGTACTAGCGTAAGCTGTTCCAGGAAAAGCGGTACCTGTTAGAGGAGAACCATTGTTGTTGATGGCGATAGGAGATGTATTATCTGATGGATTCTCTCTTAACCAAGCAGCAGTATTGTTATCAGCGCGGTTTTGATTCAGGTAGGAAGTGGCTATAGTGCCTGTATTGGCACAACCATATTGATCTTGATTTACGGCAGTAGGTAATGTAGTTGTTGTAGGTAGTCCATCTTCTACGCTGCCATCACAAAAATTGTCTGAAAGAATAGTGATGGCATCGGCAAGAATTTCTGTAGGTCGCCAAGAGTCAGCCGCTTTGGCAAACTCTGTACTTAGGGTTGTGCGGGTGTAAAAGTTATTATAGTAACCATTATCAGCCCCACTACTGAAGTATGTCAAAAGTTGTGTAAATTCTTCAAGTCTAGTCCCGCTTGAGTTTCTATGTAAATTAAAGTCTCCTTGAATATAGGCGGGGTTATCGGAAATAAAAGACAAACCGTAAGTATTGTCTGCACCTGTCCGGGTTAAAGTTGCTCCTTGCTTCAAGCGGAAACCATAAGGGCGGCGCTCCGGATCTGGGTAGTAATCAATTGGTTTAGGGCTGATACCTGTTCCACCAGTTGCGATCGCTCCAGTAGCAGTTAACCCATTTAATGGTGGATCTGTAGGAGTAATTGCGTTCATCCGCCAAATTTTTGAAGGTGTGCCAGTAGCAGTACTTGGAGGACCAGAGGCAGTATTAGCGTTCCATACGCTTTTGTAAGCATCCCAAGTACCGAGTGTTGGTCTAGAAATACCATCTTCCCTAACAGCATCTTCACGGAAGCCATAAATGAGTCCACTAGCGGGCAGCCAAGTATCTGCCGTACCTGGTTTAGTTCTACGCAGCAAGTCAAGGTCAATATTTAAGACTCTGACGTTCATCATTTCGCGCCCGTTAAAGAAAGCAGTATCCTTGAAGGGAATGCGGTAGACAGCATTTGGGTCAGTAGCAGCATATCTATCTCTATACCTAATCAATCCAAATCGACTGTGGTTAGGCACATTATTATTTGCTTCATAGTTTCCACCATTGACAGCATCGGTTGTGCCAGTAACATCACTATTATCTAGATTTCCAGTAGCTGGGGTACTGCGTGGGGCAAATCTAATATCTGTAAGTTCTGTGTCGCTAATGCTTTTGTAAAGAGTAGGATTTACTGTTGGTGAATTAACACTAGCACCTATGATATAAGTGTCGGTGCGAAGGTCTGCGTGATTAGTAGTTGGAAAAATGTAGTATAAGGCTGGATTTTTTACATCTGTTGCAGCGTAAGTAGCCCCTGCTCTAGAAGGACAGAGTTTTGATAAAGCAGTAACCGCTCCAGCCGTAGCATTAAATTTGGTGTTAGCACAGGTATAACCAACGGCATTGCTACGATCTAACTCAGCTTGCTCTTTCAAGTAAACCAACCGAGCTAATTGAGCTAATTGTTGTTTGAGTTTCTTTCTAGCGGCATTGGTTTCTATATTTGCTTGGTTCTCAATTTGGGCAATCGTCTGTTGAGGTGCGTTACCAGCATAAGCTGTAATACTGCTATAGGGGTTAGTACCATAAGCAGTTCCTCTAATCTCTGTTTCTAGATCGTCTAATAGTGCTGCTGTCTCTGTAACTGAGGTATTCCAATTGCGCGTGTAGTTGTAATCTGTAAGTAACTTAATTTGATCGGCTAATATTCCTAGAGAGCAAGCCGCCGTATCAATGTATGATTTCTCCGCAATGCTGAGGTTCGCGTAGCCACCAGTAGCAGTAGGACTGTTTAGGGCGCGACGGAGATTAGAAAAATCTCCATTTTTTGTTAATTCTAGATAAGGATGAACAATAGTTGAAGTAGATATTTCTTGTTTAGCAGGAAATCCACCATCTGGATCGCCAGCAAAATAAGCAAGGTTATTTAGAGCTTTTAATTGAGCCGCGTTAGGAGTAGCAGTGTTAAATTCATACTCCCATCCGTTCGTTCCGTTACCAGTGAAGAAGTCATTAAATACTCTGTTAATGTCAGTTCCGCCAGCAGTTGGATTTTTAAACTTAATTTGCTCAAATGTTGCGCTTCGTCTGAGTGTCGTTGCTGTACCTGGATGTACGGTAGTAGCCAAACAAGCAACAGGCACATCTCCAGTATTATTTTCATGGAAATAGATGGCTGTTGCCTGCACTGCGGCTAGATTATCTCTCAAAGTTCGCCGTTGTAAAGCTTCATGAGGTCTAGTTCCTGGAGCAGGAATATTAGGTACAGCAAGGGGATTACCTAACTCTAAGCGCTGCCCCATTATGATTCGCAACCCTTTGTTGCGAGTACGTCGCTCCCAGTAACCATCTAGTCCCACATTATCATCGTTACTAGCGATAGGAGTACTGCTAACAAGTTCTGTTTGGGTACTTGGAATTACGTCGCCTACTTTTGTACTGGTGGGTAGTCCATCTTTAGGCAATTTTGGGCCGTAGCGATTATCTGCTCGATAAGTATCATCTACATATGGTTTGGGAACTTGTTTATTGTAAACTCTCTGAGTTGCACCTTGAGCTAAAGGGCTGGTACTATCCCAATTTGGATCTCTTGCAGTTGTATTGTATGGATCGGTCGCGCTTCGAGCCACAGACTTATTTTCTGTCAACAGTGATAGGGCATCAATGGCAATATCCGCCGGTAGCTTGTTTGGGGTGACAGCATCCTGCTTTACGGAATCATTATTTGAGGCAAGTGTATCAGTCTGGCTAGGTGAACGATCAATTCTACCGCCGCCGCCACC
>JAPJOW010000100.1:10374-15135 GCA_030826005.1 Aliterella sp. RAGGC_92 | reverse complement strand
TTGATTGCGCCCTTGCTGAGGAGGTAAAAATAAAGCGAGTGCAGGGAAAAGCGATTGCGCCGAGCGCAGTGCCGGAGGCAATCGCAATTCCTACTCAGTTAGCCCAAACACCAGCAGTAGTAGAAATTACTGGAGTTGAAGTTAACTCTACCGATCTTGGGATTGAGCTAATATTGCAGTCTGCCAACAGCGATAAACTAGAAGTTATCGAGCGCACGGAGGGAAATAGTTTTATTGCCGATGTCAAAAACGCTCAACTGCGCTTACCCTCTGGGGCTACCTTCAACCAAGATAAACCTGTGAGCGGAATTGCTAACGTAACGGTTACTAATTCTGATGCTAATACTATCCGCGTCACCGTAAACGGAGAAAATGCCCCACCCCAAATTGAGTTATTTGATGGCGAGGAAGGTTTGATTTTTGGAGTTGTACCAACAGCAAATACAGCCCAAACTCCTTCTACTACCCCCACAGAACCAAATACAGAATTAGAGGAAACGCAAACACCCCCCACAGAACCAGATACAGAATCAGAAGAAGCGCAAACGCCCCCCACAGAACCAGAAGAAATACCAGAAATTCTAGTTACGGGGAGGCAAGACGATGGCTATAATATTCCCGATGCGTCCACAGCTACGAGAACAGATACGCCAATCCGCGATATCCCGCAATCTATTCAGGTAGTACCGCAACAGGTTTTAGAAGATCGCCAAGTGACTCGGTTAGAAGAAGCGTTGCAAAATGTGAGCGGCGTATTTTCAGGAAATAATTTTGGCGGTACGGTCGATAACTTCAATATTCGAGGTTTTGCCGATTCAACGACATTGAGAGATGGATTTAAAGACAGCTTTACAGAAAGCGGTTTAATTTTGCGAGATCCCGCCAATATCGAGCAAGTTGAGGTACTCAAAGGGCCTGCTTCCGTTCTCTACGGCAATGTTGAGCCGGGGGGTGTAGTCAATGTTGTAACTAAAAAACCGTTGGCAGATCCTTTTTATAATCTCAATTTAGCCATTGGTACTTATAGCTTTTATCGCCCTAGCATTGACTTATCCGGGCCATTGACTCCAGACAAAGAGTTGCTGTATCGACTAAATGTTGCTTATGAAAATGCTGGCAGTTTCCGAGATTTTGTTAACAGCGAACGAGTTTTTGTTGCGCCTGTATTTAGTTGGCAGATTGGGGAGCAGACTAATTTATCAATCGATACTAGCTATTTGTACGATCGCCGGACTTTTGACCGGGGTATAGTTGCTATCGGAGAAGGAGTAGCGGATATTCCCCGCGATCGCTTTTTGGGCGAACCTGGAGACTTTCGCCAGAGCGAACAAACAAATATTGGTTACAACTTAGAGCATCGATTTAACGACAATCTTAAAATTCGCAATGCTTTCCAATACTTACAAAACAACGAAACAGTTAAAAATACTAACGCCTTAGAATTAAACGAAGAAACCGGAGAGTTAGCGCGCGATTACTTTGATAATGCCAACGCCTTCAAAATCTATGCAATGCAGACCGAGCTAACCAGCAAGTTTAACACAGGCTCTATCGCGCATCAGCTATTAGTTGGGTTTGATTTGCAAAGAAGTACGCTAGAAGGTTTCTTTAAAACGCCCTCCGATGCTTTCGATACTTCCGTAGAAGATCGTTTTACACCAAGTATTAACATCTACGATCCCATCTATAATCAGCGTCCGCGACCAGATCGTTCTGAATTAATCTTTTTGCGCGATGACAAAACTACAGTCAATTTATTAGGGATTTTCCTTCAAGATCAAATTGCCATAACCGACAATCTTAAGTTTTTAATTAGCGGTCGATTTGATAGCGTCACTCAAGACGTAGACGACAAATTAACCGATAGCGAAACGAGCCAATCCAGCGATGCTTTTAGTCCGCGTGTCGGTATTGTCTACCAACCCATTGAACCAGTTTCAATTTATGCCAGCTATAGCCGATCTTTTGCGCCCAATAGCGGTATTCGTGCCGATGGCTCGTTATTAGAACCGACACGCGGAACGCAATACGAAGTAGGAGTTAGAACGCAGTTAAATGAAAGATTTACTGCTACACTAGCAGCTTATCAAATTACTAAAACAAATATTGCGACTATCGATCCTGTTGAAGAAGCTTTTAGTATTGCGATCGGCGAACAACGCAGTCGAGGAATTGAATTAGATGTTGCTGGGGAGATTTTACCAGGATTAAATGTTATCGCGGCTTATAGCAATACCAATGCTGAAATTACTGAAAGTAATGATTTTTCGGTGGGTAATAAAGTTCCCAATGTACCGCGAAATCAAGCTAGTTTGTGGACTACCTACGAACTGCAAAATGGCGACTTGCAAGGATTGGGGTTTGGTTTGGGTCTTTATTATGTAGCTAATAGACAAGGAGATTTAGAAAATAGTTTTGAGTTGCCAAGTTATGTTCGTACCGATGCCGCAATTTTTTACCGTCGAGATAATTGGCGCACTGCAATCAACATCCAAAACTTATTTGATGTTGGCTATTTTGCTACTAGCGAAATTGGCAGAAACACAGTTGTACCAGGTGCGCCTTTAACCGTTGTTGGTTCATTTTCTATTGAGTTTTAGTATTATGATCCGCCGCACTGCTTTTAAATTACACCGCTATCTAGGATTAGTTGCTGGACTAATTATCGTAATTGTAGGCTTGACGGGTAGCCTGCTAGTATTTAGGCATGAACTTAATCATTTTCTGTTGCAATCTCAGTTTGGAAAAATAGTTCCTCAAGGGCAGCAAGTATCGATTTTGTCGGTTATTGATACAGTCAAGGCAGCTTATCCAGAACCTAAGTTTACACTGAGTTTTTTTGATTTGCCAACTCAAGCAAATGCGCCAATTAGAGTAGAATTAGGAGCAAAAAATCAACCGAT
Source organism: Aliterella sp. RAGGC_92 (assembly GCA_030826005.1). Lineage (GTDB taxonomy): Bacteria > Cyanobacteriota > Cyanobacteriia > Cyanobacteriales > Chroococcidiopsidaceae > Aliterella. Next base: position 12,232 of record JAPJOW010000100.1, on the reverse strand, counting down.
AATAGAAGTAATTGTTAATCCTTATACAGGCAAAATATTAGGCGATCGCATTCCCCAATATACAATTATGGATATTGCCTACAATTTGCACAATACTTTGTTGGCGGGGGAAATTGGCACTGTAATAGTAGGAATTGCCGCCTTTTTCTTATTTGTACTAAGTATTACAGGTATTGTGCTTTGGACTGGGTGGCGTAAATTAATTAATGGGTTCAAGATTAAAACTAATGCTTCTATCAAAAGACTCAATTTTGATATTCATAAAGTAGTAGGAATTATTGCGGCTATTTTTCTAGCAATCAATGGTTTTACTGGCTTCTGTTGGAACTTTTACGCCTATACCCAACCAATCATTTATGCAGCTACCTTTACACCTACTCCTACTGAACCCGCATCTAAACCAGTGCAAGGCAAATCAACTATATCACTTGCCAAAATGCTAAAAAGTGCAGACGAAGCTTTACCCGGTGCTAAGACTACTTATATCAGTTTTCCTAGTAGTCCAGAATCGGTATTTATGGTCGGTAAGCAATTTCCTGAAGAAAAAGAAGTATGGCGCAGTCGAGTTTATTTAGATAGATATACCGGGGAGGTGTTGCAACTTAGAAATTCGCGATCGCTTTCTTTAGGCGATGAGGTGGTAGATAGTTTTAATTGGTGGCATTTTGGGACGTTTGGGGGCTTACCAACCCGCATTCTTTACTTTTTTGTAGGACTTACACCATTGATTTTATTTATTACAGGTTTAGTGATGTGGTGGTATCAACCTAAAAATCCTTTGGTTCAAAAAAGGCGAAAGTTAGAAAAGTTAAATTGTAAATGAGATGTTTTGATTAGGAGAAAAAATATGTATCAAGATGAACAAGAAGACAACATAATGTATAAAGTTGTAATCAATCATGAAGAACAATATTCAATTTGGTTGGCGGATAAAGAAAATCCCCTCGGCTGGAAAGATGTAGGTAAAAGTGGTTTGAAACATGAATGCTTGGAATATGTGAAAGAAGTTTGGACAGATATGCGACCTTTAAGTTTAAGGATAAAAATGGAAGATTCTACTCGTTAAAGTTTTAAAAGTTGTGGTTAGACATATCTAACCACAACCAAAAACGTAATTATGACTCCCGTAACCATCAATTCATTTGTTACCTGCAATCCCCATTCCCAAGCTGCGGTGAGATTATTTTGTCTTCCCTACGCAGGCGGTAATTCTTCGCTGTTTCGCAAGTGGAGAGATACTTTACCCAAACACATAGAAGCTTGCCCGGTAGAATTGCCCGGACGCTTAAGCCAGAAACACATACCACCATTTACTCGGATGGAATTATTGGTAAATGCGATCGCTCTTTCTTTATTACCCTACCTTAACAAGCCCTTTGCCTTTTTTGGTCATAGCATGGGGGGATTGGTCAGTTTTGAACTAGCGCGTTTTTTACGAGCAAATTACAACTTGCAACCAACTCACTTATTTATATCTGGTCGTCGCCCTCCGCAAATTCCTGGGACTGCTGCACCTCTCCACACTTTACCTCTACCAGAATTTATAGCCCAGTTGCGCCGCCTCAACGGTACTCCTGAAGCAGTGCTAGAGAATGCCGAATTAATGCAAATACTTGTACCAATTTTGCGGGCAGATTTTGCAGTTTTGGAAAATTATACATATATTGACGAGCCGCCGTTAGATTGTGCGATCGCAATTTTTGGTGGCTTAAAAGATAAAGAAGTAAGCTACGAGCAATTAGCCGCTTGGCGCGTACAGACAACAAACTCTTTTCAATTACAGATGTTCAGGGGCGATCATTTCTTTTTGCACTCCGCCCAGGATTTATTATTGCAAAGCCTAAGCGAACAACTCTTA
>JAPJOW010000100.1:0-10274 GCA_030826005.1 Aliterella sp. RAGGC_92 | reverse complement strand
AGTCCCGCCATACTGGACGCAACTTTTTTTGAGCAAATAACGGCAATTGGTCGCCAATATGAGTAGATCCTGGTTGACTTGCATTGCCATAGCTAGTTAGCGCCATTGCTTTTACAGGCTGGGAAAACTCAATAGCTGCAACAAAAGAATCTCCTGCTACAGATTGAAAGACTCCGCCTTTTGCCGCAATAAAATCGAGTACGCGAAAAATCCCCAAGTCTCCAAAACCACCATTAGCAGGCAGATCTACATTGCCATACTTAAGACGAAAAACCTCTCCCCAAGGCACATTCAACGCCCCATAAGTCTTCTCAACCTCCGCCGCTACAGCTTCTAAAGTGGCAACAGCAGCTTGAGGATTGGCTAACCCATCTGGTGTTGTACGCGGCGATTTTTCACTCCAAGGTTGACTAAATGCTGTATCTAAATCTATTGCTTGCACCCACAAAGCAAACAATACTGCACCGCGACTATCGGCGTTAGCTTGTCTATCCCAAGTTTGCAATACTTTAGCTGCGCGTTGAGCGATGTTATTCCCGTACTTGTTGGCAGCAGGAATGAGATCGTCTAGTAAGCGATCGCCTAATTCCATGCGTGTAGAATGCTTGTAAGCAACCATCTCGTCAAAGGAAATTTTTTTATCCTCAAATAGCATCTTGGCGGAACGTTGCGCCCGAAAAGACATAGAACGCGGTGCTATATAAGTTGGATAATTATTCGCATCAATAGCTGGTGGGAATGTAGTAGTCCAAGGGGGATCGTTGGCATTTTGCAACCAGCCGCTATTGGGGTCAACAATTCGCGGTAAGTCGCGGTAGGAATGAATTTTAGTCCACAAAGTTTTGGAAGTGTCCCCAGGAATTAGCTTTTCCCAATCAGCAAAGTTTCCCTGCTGGCGTACTGGCACTTGAGCATTAAATAAGTGCATAATATGCCCGGCGCGATCGGCATATATAACTGTAAACATTGGTAGTTGCAAGCGTTGCAGTACAGCTTGAAACTGCTGGAAATTTTGCGCTCTCGCCATATCCCACCACTGTTCTAATGTACCTGGTCGATCTAGACCGACAACGCGCAAGGCTACAGTTTTATCGGCGGCAAATACAACACCGTGAACCGAACGTTTAACTATAAGCTCTTTGTTACTCAGCGATCCATCTTTTTGCTTTACTTTCAAAGTAATAGTTTCACTCTCAAAAGGGCGAACTTTACCATCAAAAATATAGCCACCATCAGCAAGCTTGAGTTCGTAGGCATCCCAGCCATCAAAAGTATTAATGGTATGCGTCCAACCCAAATTATCATTAAAAGCGATCGCCAAAACCGGAATCCCAACCAGTGTTGCCCCATAAGCATCAATTCCAGGGGCGGTGATTTGTGCTTCGTACCACAAAAATAAATCTGACCAAGGTAGATGAGGATTTGCCAGTAACATTGCATTGCCACTTGCCGAACGTTGGGGAGAAATTGCCCAACCATTAGAGCCAGCTTTGGGCTGTTTGTGACTCAAATTTGCAACTTGAGCAGGATCGACAATAAAAGTAAAGTTGAGGACTCGTTGCAAGTGAGCTAAGATATCTTCTCCCTTAACTGGTAGTACCACTTCTACCGAGTCATCAATTAAATCGGCGTGTGCTTGGGCATAAGCATTGATACCAGAAGCAAAAGCATCTAAATAACTGCGAAAAGCTGGACTTTGGGCAGCATACCAAGCACGGGCGCGATCGGGTACGCCCATAGTTAAGATCCATTGGTCTGATTCTACATACTCCTCTCCCCAATACTCTGCCGCCCTTCCTCTCGCTTGACCGTAAAGACTCAAAAGCAAGTTGCCATGACTTTGCATTTGCGCCCAGCCAAATTCTTTGAATGCGCTAGGGATAGTTTGACCGTAGATATGCGGTACGCCGTAGGTATCCCAAAGTATCTGATTAGATAAAGAAGTAGAGCTAAAACTTTGGTTGCCGACAATTAAGACAAAAATAAGACTGAATGTAAACGCTAAAGTTTTAAATAAATAGCGCTTGTACCAAGCAAGTAAAAAAGACGGCATTTTATTTAGCTTTTTGACCTATTGATTACTTCGGCTGTGTAGCAATGCCTAACTTCACTCCTGGTACTGTGCGTAATTCATCCATTACTGTAATTACCTGACCATGTACCACTGCTCGATCGGCATTAACGATCGCTAGTAATTCTGGTTTATTGCCTTTCAATGCTTTAACTCGCGTCGCTAGTTCGCTGACTTCAACTCTTTGGCGATCGAGAGATACTTTGCCTTGCTCGTCAATGGTCACTGTCAACTTAGTTGGAGTTTGATTTTGCTGTGTTGCTGTCTTCGCACTGGGGAGATTTACTGGTAGACCCTCCGAACGAGTTAAAAGCAGGCTGGCTAAAATAAAAAATGTCAAAATCGCAAAAACAACATCAATCATCGGCGTGAGGTTAATTTCTGGCAAAGAATCGTTATCGTCATTAGGTACGTTCATTACTTTCTTCCGTGTCCCAAACTTTTTATTCCTACATCCGTTTGTCGTTCTTCGTACCGAAACAAGTGCAATACCTCTAACTGGTTGCCGTACTCGTGAATCAAAGCTAACTGGCGCTTATACAAGCCGCGAAATGCACCGTAAAAAAGGAGGGTTATAAAAGCAACTACCATGCCCGAAGCTGTAGAAACCAAGGCTTCGGAGATACCCGCCGTTACTTGTCCAACTCCTTCACCACCTGTATTACCAATACTGAGGTTAGCAAAGGTGCGAATTAAACCCAAAACCGTACCTAATAAGCCAAGGAGTGGAGATCCGGTAATAATTGTGGAAAAAACTGTGTTAAATCGCTGTAGTATTGGCAATTCTGCCTGCGTTGCACCTTCTAAGGCAAGGCGAAAAGCTTGAGGCGGGGCGTAATCTAGCTCTAAAGCTTCTAAGAAGATGCGGACAATAGGCAAATCACCATTTTGTCGCAACTTGGATAAAACAATCTCTGAACCATCGCGGTAGGCAGCTAATACATCGCGCACCACACGGCGTTGCTTTTGGTTGATCTTGTACCAAAACAAACAGCGTTCAATAATTAGCGCGATCGCTGTCAACGAAAATGCCAACAAGGGATACATGACAATCCCCCCGGCAACAAATATTTCATTTATGCCCATAACCTATCTCTAGCCCTATTCTTAACCAACAGTCAGCCTGTTGGATGACTCTACAAGCTGATAATACTTCTCAAGTGAGATTAAGTTAAATGAGAATTAATGTCAAGCAAAATTGCTTGTTTGCAATTTTTAGCTACAAATATAGCGTTGTCTTTCATCAATTGTAAATGTTTTAGGGGCGCAATGCCTTGCGCTCCCTACGGTTAATATCTATGGATAGCGCAAGCGCGCGCGCAGGGCTTCGCTATCGATCCTAATTTCCCACTTGACTTTTGCTCTATTACGTTTTAATGTTTAGCTCAATTAGTGCAAAAGAATAGCAATAGAGTATGGGCTTTTCTAACATAGCTGCCCAACAGAGAGAAAAAGCCGCCGAGACTCTCAAGTCTTTTCTGGCTCTCGGTCTGATTGGCTCGGTAGGGTTACATATTGGGTTATTAGGGTTTGGGATTGGTAATTTTTTGGACAAAGTACCCCCCTTGAAAGATGAGCCAATGGAATTGACGCTAATCGAACCACCCACTTTAGAAGAAAAACCAGAAATAGAAAAACCCGTTGCAGAAACTCAAGAAAAATCGCCCCCTCGCTCTAGCAGTAACGAAACCCCAAAAGTGGTGTCTGCACCTTCATCTATAGCGATTGCACCATCTTCACCATCGGTTGTTACTCAAAAACCATCTAAACCCTTAACAAATATTCCAAAAAAACAAGTTGTTGAGAACTTAAAGACACCAATTCCACAACAAAAACCAATCCAAACTCCCAAAGAAGTCACTAAACCCCAGCCAGCACCAGTTGCCAAGATAACAGAACCCGCAAAAGTTAATACAGCGCCAGAAGTTGTAGCCGCAAGCCCAACAGTACCAAGTTCCGTAGCTCCGCGATCGCCCAATAATCAAAAATTAAGAGATTTACTTGCAAATACTAGAAATACTCAGCAAAAACCAAATAATATCAGTGCAAGTAGTAAACCTAATGCTTTAGGACTTCGCCAACCAAGCAACACTAATAATTTACCGAATCAAAGTGGTAATGGGGCGGTAAATAGTACCAATAGCGGTTCTAGAATTACAGGTAACGCCCCATCAGGTAATAGCACGGGCAATTCTACTGTTGGAACAAGCAGGGCTAATAGTGCTGCAAGCGGCTCTAGAACTGGGATAGGAAATAACCCTAGTAATAGTACCAATAGCGACTCTAAAATTAGTACGAATAACAGCAGTGGCTCAAATGTAGCGACAGGAGCGCAGAATGTTAGACCAAGAAATGCCCAGCCAGAATCTAGTAGCAATGCAAATGCTAGTTCCGGTGGTTTAGCGTGTCGCACTTGTAGCAAACCAAAGTATCCAGCTAAAGCGCGGCGACGAGGATTGGAAGGCAAAGCAGAAATTAACGTTGATGTTGATGGCAAAGGAAATGTAACTAAAGTACGCCTAGCACGTTCTAGCGGTCACTCTGAGCTAGATAAAGCCGCCTTAGAAGAAGCAAGACGTTGGAAATTTAAAGCTCCAAGTGGGGGAAAACGGAGCGTTTCTGCCAAAGTAGACTTTGCAATTGAGGGGTCAGAGCGATCGCGCAAACTCCGAGAACGCCGCAAACGCCGCAGCGTCGAGTCAAGACGCGCGCCCATAGAAAACGCCCGCTCTAATCAAGCCACAGAGACACCAAACACACCTACACCAACTCGCTCAATTAGACAAAGACGGCAAAACTCAATTTCTCCATCGCCCCGTCGCCCTCAAACCGCCGCCACTCGCCGCGTAGATACCTTACCACCACGTCGAGCGGAAGATGCCGCCCTACCTCGTCGGCGCGCCAGAGCATCAAGGCGATCGCAGGGGCAAGCTCCCACTACTAACCAAAGGGCGCTTGGTCAATCTCTGCGCCGCCAGCGCCAAAGCTCTAGCCAGACTAAACTACGGCAGTCTTTACGCCAACTACGACAAGCTCCACCAACAGATAATCCTAACAATTAATGGCATAGCTGAAGCACAACCTTATTCCCGCACAAAGTGCGATCGCGCGGCATGATTTGACTGCAATTGTTGCTCTAGTTCTACCCAGTTTTGTTGTGCAATTAAGTCAATTAACCCATCTAAGTTGTGGCGATAGTGTTGTAGACTTCTAAGCAATTCCTCGCGGTTGAAACGCGCCATCATCAAGCCTAATTCGGGATTTCCCCCACCTACGCGGCTCGTATCGCGAAAGCCAGAACTTGCAAGGTTTTGGGCTAACTTCAAAACTTCTGGGTTAGCTTCGCTTTGACAAGCAGCGATTAACGCACCGCTTACAATTACGGGTAAGTGCGAAATCCAACTCACAGCGCGATCGTGAGCTTGAGGACTGCATTGATAAATGTTCGCGCTTAAACTCCGAGCAATTTTCTCAACTATCGCTATAGCTGCCTTAGGAGTCGAGGCAATTGGTGTTAGCACGTAAGGCTTAGAGACAAACAAATTGGTTTGCGCCGCTTCAATTCCAGATTCAGAGTTTCCCGCCATTGGATGCCCGCCGATAAAATTTGACCATAAAGGCGCAATAGCGTCTACTACGGGCGCTTTAACCGAGCCAACATCAGTTAATACAGTGGCAGGATTGAGAAAAGGAATTAGTTGGTTTACGGTGGGTAGAATCGCCGCTATCGGCGTGCAAATAAATACAACTTCCGCCTCTGCCAAAATTGCCAGTTCTGTACTTGCAAAATCTGCAACACCGCGACTAATTGCTGTTTGACACACTTGTTCGCGCCGACTTATGCCCAAAACCTTGTAGCCACAGGCGCGTAAATCTAAGCCCAATGAGCCGCCAATTAGTCCCAAGCCAACAATGCCAATATTCATAGATTAAATCAAACTTAGCTAGTATTATCTTGCCAGGGATACAGTAAGTTAAGTTGTGGAGTAAATAAACATGGGTTTGCGCGATCGCTTTAGTAAACTAACTGGTGGTACTCGCTATGTTGTCTGTCGCTTATTTTTGCATTTAGCGGGGCAAGAAGTCGCACCAATATTAGGCGTTTTAAATCGTACTGCTAGAGCCGCTATTGACTCTGATGGCGACTTGGAAGTATTGGGAGCAGGTTTAGTTGAAATCTGTCAAACCTTGCTGCAATACGATGAGTATTGGCTTTCGGCGGCGAATGAAGGCGATGTTTTTTGGGATGAAGGAGAAGCAGGAGACTATGTTAACGAACTCTTTACCGACTCCGCCCAGCGCTACCTCAGCGAACCAGATTTTAGCAATACGCCAACGGATGAGCCTTTATCTATCCCAATAACTCGTAACTTGGTAGTGATGATTACGGTAGCTTTTACTGGAGAAGTACCAGAACTTGAAACCGATCTTTCTAATGTATCGGCTCTCAAAGATGGCTTGAAAGCTATGATTAATCTGCATTATCAAGAAAAATTGCAAGCGATTCAAGTACATTTTTCCCCCGCGCAACTAGGAGACGAATTGACTAACGATCAGTTGTTGCAAAATTTTACCGAGTTAATCCCGCTATAAAGCTATCTTGAGCTAGAGGCACAGCGTAGGCGATCGCAGGACACTAATACTGGAATTTACCAGAGATCGTAATGGAAAAACGAGGTACTATCGCTTTCGATATGCTCGGCACTTGTTTTAGTTTAGAAAAGCTGCGCCAAAGTTTGATCGTCATAGGAGCGCCTGCTTACAGTCTCGAACTTTGGTTTGCTCAAGCTTTGCGAGATGCGATCGCCTTTTCCTATGCTGGAAGCTACAAACCATTAATAGAGGTATTAAATGCCGAATTACCTCGAACAATGAAACTATTGGGGATCGCAGCAAATCAAACGCAATTATCAAGTGCGATCGCCTCTTTTAGCGAACTCCCATTGCAACCAGGAGCTTTGCAGGCTTTTCAAAGCTTAGTGGATGCGGGTTGGCAGCTAGTGGCTTTAACTAATGGTAGCGAAGACTCGACACGCCAGCTATTGGAACGTGCTAAAGCTAATAATTACTTTAATGGCATTTTTTCCTGCGATGCGATTTCTAAAACCAAACCTCATCCTGATGTCTATACTATGCCCAAACAGGATACTAAGGGCGATCTATGGCTAGTAGCGGCTCATGCTTGGGATATTCAAGGCGCTACCCAAGCTGGTTTAAAAACTGCCTTTATTAGCAAACAAGAGCAAGAATACTTATCTATTTACCCGCAACCGGATGTAATTGCTGATGACTTAGTTGCCGTAGCAAACAAAATTATAAACTTTGCATAGTAATTTACACTTATTTATTGAGTTAAACAACCAAAATTATGCAAGAACCTCCAACCCAACCCACAACCGATACTCCTGATGTAAAAGTAGTCATCGATCCTGAACCACAGACTGCTTTCTCTCCTACCAATCAATCTATCCAAAAAGGACAATGGATATTTACCCAGATTGTGAGCTTTTTATCGCAACTATCAGAGAACTTAGGTAGTTTTTTTGGCGAGAATCAACAGCTATTAAGCAATTTGGCACTGATTTTCGGAGCAATTATTGCGTTTAGAGTTAGTCTAGCGGTGATCGCAGCGATTAATGAGATTCCCTTAGTAGCGCCAACTTTTGAATTAGTTGGAATTGCTTACTCTATTTGGTTTATCAGCCGCTACTTACTGAATACCTCAAGTCGCCAAGAATTGGGGCAAAAAATTCAAGGATTTCTAGATAAGTAGGTTTGATTGTAGGCGATCGCTCTAGTTTAATTACTTGGTGCGATCGCTTTTCTGCTTAAAAATACAGATTGTAAAGCTCTTGCAATTCTTGTTTAAACAAGTCGCGGACATTTTCTGGCGATACAATTACACAATCTTTCCCGTATCGTCGCACTTCCCGATTCAACCAAAAATAATTTACTACTTTCCGCACTACCTGCCGCACTTCTCCCTTAATTTCATCTTCTAAGTCATCCTCTTTAGGTTCGTAAGCTTTGATCAATCCCTTTTTAAAGTGTAATTGCACTTTTAAATAATCTAATTGACCTCGCCAATCGCCACTCATCGGCAAAATTGATACAATTCGGTCTAAACGCAAGCAACGATTGTGCCAAAGTTCCGGTAAGAGGGGGCTAGTTTTTTCAACATCTTGGGTTTCTTCACACCAAATCACTAGAAAAAAACTTTTTTCATAGAAGCGAATCTCTGCATAACGAACTGTATATTCGAGTTCTTGGTCTTGGGAATTGCGATAAAGAAGATGGAAAGGTTGTTTTTTATTTCTGAGATTGTCAATTTCTAGCCGCCATCCCTTACTAGAATTGCTAACTTGCTTCAGTAAAGACTGACGCAGAGGAGTTTCAAGCTTACCCTTGTCTAACAAAAGTGTAAGTATAGTTTGTGCTGACTCTACATGACCAGCATCAATTAAATCTTTTGTTGCTTGCCTCAAAGCATTGACTTGTTCGTAGTTGAGAGTAAAGGGTTGCCCTACTTCTAGCTGTTGCTGGGCGATCGCAACTATTAGTCCTGATACACTAGGCTCTTTACCCCATAGGATATTTAGACGCAATGCGAGTTCTTCTAATTGTTCTTTTGTCCCTGGGGGAATTGAAAGTGTAATTGTCTCTTTTTTTCTTGCCATCAATCAAAGTGTAAATGCACTATTGACATTTTCCAGATTTTAAAGTTATTGTAGCTGTAGTTGAAAGTATAAACAAATAAGAGGAGCAACTTAACTAAAAAGAGAAAATGTGTTTGTATTGTTTATGGTGATGAGGCGATACGGATACGCCCCCATACAGATATAGCAGCTTGAAGACTTGAGAAACATTGCAAGCTAAAAAATAATTTGAGATTGTTTGTTTTTTGAATAATTTGGGAACTCTAAAGTAGTTGTTGGGTAATTTGCAAATTACCTCTACACTCTGCTGACTGCTTGCACCCTACGCATTTAGGCTAGAAGTTTGTTAAAAACAATACCCAAAATTTAAATAAACAGTTTACTACCAATGAGATGTTTGAAAAATTGAAATCCGCGAGTCATTAATTGGAATCTTTCTAAATGTTAAATCAACGTCAGCTTTTAAACCGTCCTCCAAAAAGCTTAGAGGAAATATACTTTAGTGAAATCAGACCCTTACTGTACGATCGCCATGCAGCCCATTATCAGTATGGAGTCAGAACTGGGACAACCCTTGCAGAACATCTAGATTCGGCTTGTCAATTTATGTTGACCGTTAGCCGTTTAGCAGGAGTACCAGAAGACAAAAGACCAAAACTATTAGCTGCAACGGCGGTTCACGACCTAAATAAACTAGATACCAAAGGGCGCAACGTTAAAACTTTAGCTAGAGATCGGGCATTTTTACAAGAACAATTAGAACTTGCTTGTGTTAGTCGCTTTGTTGTCACTGAAGATGATTTTGAGTTAGTTAGAAAGCTAATAGAGCGTCATTCCGGTCATAATCGCAGTGACGGGGCGATATTTTTACCTGAAAATCCGGCAATCGATCGCTGGGCGGCGATGATAACAGGGGCGGATTTGTTCGATTTAGGGATTCCTGAGCGCGATCGCTTTCGGAAAGTGCAAACAGAATTGACTGTTGCTTTAGGACGACCTTGTAAACTTTTGCAGGTGCGCTTATCTGAGAACAGAGGTTACATTACAGCGCTTTTACTAAGTGCTTGCGAGGAGGTCTTTAAAAAGTATAGGCTGACTCCTTTAGCAATTTTTCCCGATGGCGAAATCTTTGAAGGAGAAGTTTTACCAGAGGTTGACTTAACTACAGAAATAGCTGCGGTTTGGCAAACCAAAATTGACGAAGTTTTTGGCAACAACATTCAACAATTAGTACGACCGACTAAAGATGGAATCAAAATTGCCGATCAAGCCATACAACAGAATGTAGAAGAAGTGCTGCTAAATGTGCAGGCACTTTTAGAAAAAAAGAAGGCTGGATTTAAAGCAGAAAAAGTAGCAAAAGACATCGCCAAATGGGGAGATACAGCAGGGGATGACGCGGTTGCAACTGCTGCCAACGTTGGTTTACAGCCTGTTAGTAATGCCGAAGAATTTGCGATCGCTGAAGGATTGAAAGCGGCTTACCTCAGCTACCGAGAAACGGGACTATCGCCTAAAGATGTTTGGGATAAAATCGGCATTCATAT
>JAPJOW010000099.1 GCA_030826005.1 Aliterella sp. RAGGC_92 | reverse complement strand
ATTGCACCCAAGGGTTATCAGGGGATGTTTGTAATAATGGTTGCAATATTAGAGCGGCGGCTTCGTAATCCTGGCGTTCAAAGGCGGCGATAACATCATCAAGCATATTCATAAAAATGAAATTAAAACCCCAGTTTAATCGCACAAGATGCCTAATTAAGCTCATACAAATAACTTTTAAGCTTCAAAAGCCGCCGCAATAACAGATATTGCAACGATGGGTGCGGTAACGGCTCTTAAAACGCGACTTCCCAAAGAAACGCATTGAAACCCAGATGCGATCGCACTGTCAACTTCTGCGCTCGTCCATCCCCCTTCGCAGCCAATTGCGATCGCAATTTCCGCACCATTTGGAACATTAATTGCTGTTTTTAAATGGGGATTATCGCCCCGTGCTACGCATAGATAGCAATAATTAGCTGTAATGCTGGAAATCGCCCTACTAAAAGCTACAGGCTCTAATATAGTTGGGATAATTGCTCTTTCTGATTGTTCCGCCGCTTCAGTGGCAATTCGCCGCCATCGATCGAGTTTTGAACTACTGGGGTTAAGAATAGTGCGATCGCTAATTACGGGCATAATTGTTGTTACTCCTAGTTCCGTACAGCACCGCACTACTTCATCAAAACCATTTCCTTTGGGTAAAGCGGCAATTAAGGTAATAGTTATCGGTAACTCGCTTTTGACTTCTAATAGCTCGATAATTTGAGCTTTTTGGGCTTCTAGCACCGCCAACCACCAATTACCCTTACCATCCATTGCAATAAAAGACTCGCCCTCTTTTAGGCGCAAAACACGGCATAAGTAGTGCAATTGCTCTTTTGTCAGCAAGATTTGTTGATCTTCTAACTGAGAAATTGCGATCGCGAGTCTTTGTAATTGTGCCATTAGTCAGCTTTCAAATATGCCTCAATTGCGGCGTTAGCTATTTGAGTCATCGACTTACCTTGGCTAGTAGCGGCGGCTTTTAACTTGAGGTAAATGTCATCGCTTAAACTAATGCGACGGCGCAATTTATTTGTAGCAATAGTAGTATTGCCAATAGCCACTATTTGCCCATTAGATTCATCTGTAACGGCGGAATCTGCCATTGCTTCAACTAATCCATCGCTATCATCGGTGGAGTAAGCTTCAGCAACGTTTTCGGCTTCGTAGTTAGCGGCAAATTCGCGGATAGAGTCAAAGCCAACGCGATCGCAAAAACAGCCAAAACTCTCGTTTTCTTGCTTTTCTTGCTTAAAATAAGCAAAAATTGGCTTTAATTGCGTTTCCAAATCGTTAATGTGCATCCGTTCCATATAGGGAACAGCTAGTCGCGTTTGACTTGGCGAACCACCTAACCAAACTTGGTATGATTCCGTAGCACTTCCCACAAAACCTAATTCGGCTAAATAAGGACGAGCGCAACCATTAGGACAACCAGTCATTCTGACGACAAAATGCTCGTTTTCTAAGCCTACTTGCTCTAATAACGTTTCAATTCGCTTAAGAACGCTAGGCAATATTCGCTCGGATTCGGTAATTGCGAGTCCGCACGTAGGCATCGCTGGACAAGCCATAGAGTAGCGTACTAAGGGGTTTATAGCTTCTGGGTCAGTTTGTACGCCACAACGGCTCAAAATGTCTTGTATCGTCTGCTTTTGACTTGGCTCGATATCGTAGAAAATTATGTTGTGATGGGGTGTCAGGCGAATTGGTAAGTTAAATTGTTGGACAATTTCGCGTAATGCCGTCCGCAATTGAAAAGAGCCTTCATCTTTAACACGCCCGTTTTCTACCGATATACCCACAAATAGCTTACCGTCTCCTTGTTCCTGCCAGCCTAAGAAATCCTCATACTTAAATTCTGGCAAAGCTTGGAAGGGTGCGAGTTTTTTGCCGAAGTATTCCTCAACTTGAGTACGGAATTTATCAACGCCCCAATCGTTCATCAGGTACTTTAAACGGGCGTGACGGCGGTCAGTGCGATCGCTATAATCTCTTTGAGTAGCTACAATTGCCTTAATAAGCTGATAAACGTCCTCTTTAGCTACATAACAAATCTCATCCGCCATCCGCGCAAAGGTTTCTTCTTTGTTGTGAGTTCTTCCCAATCCCCCACCAGCAAAGACATTGAAGCCTAATAACTCTTGCTTATCATTAGTAATTACTACCAAACTCAAGTCTTGAGAATACAAATCAATCGAATTATCCCCCGGTACAGTCACCGAACACTTAAACTTACGGGGCATATAGTGCGTACCATAAATAGGTTCGGGGTTATCGTGGATAATTGTCCCTGTACCGTTGCTTTGACGCGCGGCGACGACTTCGGGATTTTCTTCAGCGCTGACGGCTTTTTCGCCATCAAGCCAAATTTCGTAATATGCACCTGTTTGCGGCGTGAGTAATTGAGCAATATTATCGGCATATTCCCAAGCATACTGATAAGCTGGTTGGTTTTTAAAGGGTGCGGGAGGAGCCATAACGTTGCGGTTGACATCGCCACACGCGCCCAAAGTCGAACCCATACTTTTTACAATAGCTGCGATCGCACTTTTAAGATTTTTTTTCAAAATCCCGTGCATCTGAAAGCCTTGTCTTGTTGTAACTCGTAGCGTCTTATTGCCGTATTCTTCGGCTAACCTATCTAAAGTTAAATACAGTTCGGGGGGTACAAAACCTGCGGGGTTTCGCGTTCTCAACATGAACTGATAATCTTTTTCTTGTCCCTTGACGCGATTATCGCGGTTATCTTGTTGATAAGAACCGTGAAACTTAAGAATTTGAATTGCGTCTTCAGAAAAATGCGTTGTATCTTGCTTTAGTTCGGTAGCGACAGGTTCGCGCAAAAAATTACTGCGTTCTTTTAAACCCTCAACTTTGGAAGGTTTGCGCGACATAGCAGGATTAGAAATAGAGGACTTTACCATTGCACTTGATTAAGGGAGATTTTAAGACTACAACGTTCACCGCCGCACCAGTAGAATTACAAACACCCCAAGCGGCTGTTCAATCTCCGGTAAATCCGTCGGTATTGTGAGGAATCCCTTAATTTTAACACGAGAAAAAGTTGGGGTTTGCCAACTTCATGACTAAACAACCCCAACTTTATCTAATTGAATGTCACCCAATCCTTAATACTTGCTGAAATTAGAAGCGATAAGCTGCACCAGCTTGGAAACTTACTGCCGAGGCTGGGCTATTTTCATAAGCTTTTATACCTAATTTGGCATCAGTATAAAATACGATTCTTTTGGTTGCTTCTGTTTCCAAACCTGCGGTTAATACAACAGAATCTTTGTTCCCTAAAGGTGTAGGTTTGCCATTTGCTTCTACAAAAGAGTAACCCGCACCTACATAAGCATTTGCTCTATTAGTAACAGGAACATCGTAGGAAATTATCGGCATAATAGCGCTAGTTTCATCGCTAAATAAAATTGCCCCCCGTGCTGAAACTGGAGTATTAGGAATTGCGTAACGCCCTTGAATATTGCCACCAAATGTAGCCGCATCTCCTGTTTGTCCGCCATTAGTAACACCTGTGGAAATACCTGCACCAAGGTAACTGGCTCTAGTGCCTGAAGGCATAGCCGACGCACTTTGGGCGGATAATGCTGGAACAATTAATAAAGTAGATAAGGCTGCCAGCTTGACAGATTGTTTGAGAAATGATTTCATAAGTATTAGTGTTTTTGCTTTCATATTTTTCTAGTCGCATAATTGTTTAAAAATGTTCCAACACAATTGAAAAAAAAATTTAGTAAAAATTGCTTTTTTATTAACATATTAAGAATTAATTTAAAACACTACATAGACTGTTTAAAAACTGTCACAGCCTGAATAAGTAAAACCTCAAATAATAAGTCAGCCTAAGATTTAAACCCTAGACTGACATTAATATAGATGCGTGTTTAATTAGCTTTAAGACTTCAAATCGAGTAAACCTTTTTCTTTTAGCTTAGGATTAAAGCGCACTTGCATTTTTAAGCCGCGCTCCTCTAACTGTGCTAATATTTGTTGCTCTACTCGCCGGGCAATATTTTTGAGTAACTTATCTTGCATTACTCCGTCTCCAGCATCGTAACTACTTTGTTCCTCTGCGGTCATTGTCAGTTTGGCATCAATAGGATCAGTCCATTGGGAGGCTTCTGAGGTTATGCTGGCAGGAATTGAGCTATTTTCACTTATCCAAGCTTCTTTGATAGATTCTAGAATAGTGCGACTAGGGCGATCGCTTAATTGGACTTTAATCCAGTAACATTTTGGCGACTGGCGGACTATATGCTGTTTGAGGCTAAGATCGATATCGCGGGAAAAACCCACGTATTGCAACACTTTGTCTTTGTCAAAAATAGCGTAAACTCCAACTTTTCCTTGGAATTGGGTGGGTAATTGCCCTTCCGCGTCCAAGTAAGGGATGTATTCTAAACTAGCAAGGGTAGGAATATCAGTTGTCATTATCTAAGCGGCGGTAAATTGCACAAAGGCGACTGGGTTTAAAGATTTTTGCCTGAAACATAAAGTTAGGCGGGACGTTGATAATAATATATTTATCGTCAGCGTGGTATTTTTCAAACTCTGCTGGCATTCCTTTGGGTGTCGTCGTAGTATAAGGTACGGGCTGAAACAATAACCCTGTAAGCTCCATTTTGCCCTCTATTTGCCCCGATAATTGGTTAAGGAAGCTTTCAGACTGCAACAAGCTAAACAAAGCTTCCTGGGCTTCAGGAGCGAGGGTAAAACTACTATCAAAGTGTTCGATGATTTTGAGGGGCATTTTTTTGTTAGCGATCGCACGTTAGGTAACTATTTTAGATTGTAGAGAAGCGATCGCACTTAAACCTAAGTTGGCAGATTTGCGAGAATATAAGGATTCCCATCAGCTAAAATCTATGGATTCATCTTTATCAACTGATAAATTCCCCTTTCGTCGCCCAATCCATCAAGCTTTACTTGCCAAAACTTTTCACTGGGTTAATCTAATTAGCTTGTTATTAATGATTACAAGTGGAATACAAATTTATAACGCCAATCCTGTATTCGGTGGGCGCGATGGTTTACCAATTCCGCCTATATTTGCTCTTGGTGGCTGGTTAGCAGGTGGTAGACATTGGCATTTTGCGGCGATGTGGTTATTTGCGCTTAATCTACTTTGGTACGGAATTTATATTGTTATTACTCAACGCTGGAAACACCGATTTGTTAGCACTAAAGATATTAAAGCGCTTCAACTTAGCCATAATCCAAAACGCAAAAACTACGCTTGGCATCGTTTAGCTTATACTGCGATCGTGCCGATTTTATTACTTGCTATATTTAGCGGTATAGGAATGTATAAACCCGCTCAGTTTTATTGGATTGTTGACTTTTTTGGAAGTTGGCAAGCTTTGCGAATCGTTCATTTTGCCTCTGTACCAATAGTAATTATTTTTGCTGTCATTCATTCCTTACTAGGACTTAAAGTTGGGGGAGAGCGTTTAATAGAATCAATGTTTTGGAAAGGAATAGTATGAGTTTAATTGAAGTGCCTAGTAGTCGTTTATTAAGGCGTCGTCGATTTTTACAGGTGTCGGGATTATCTACTTTGGGTTTATTACTAAATGGGTGTGGAGGAAGATTTTTTGAAGATGTAGTAGGGAAAACTTTTGAACCATTAAATCAAAGTGTAGAAGAACTATTATTAAATCCAGAAAAGCCCGTCCCGGAATTTAGCCTAAGTGCAATTGAACCAGAGGCTTTAATTGTTAATAGTTATAAATTTACGCCAAAAATCGATCCGGCAAAGTTTCAGTTATTAGTTGAAGGCGATATTAATAACCCGCTCAGTTTGAGCATGACAGATATTCACCAAATGCCCCGTACATCAATGATTATTCGTCATGTCTGCGTAGAAGGATGGGCGGCAATTGTGCAATGGGGCGGGTTGCAATTGCGAGATATTATTACTCTTGCTCAACCTAAAAAAAACGTCCGCTATGTCTATTTTGAGTCCGCCGATGGGTACTACGAAAGCTGGGATATAGCTTCGGCTTTACATCCTCAAACCTTAATGGCTTATGAGAAAAACGGTCAACCTTTACCAATAGAAAATGGCGCGCCTCTACGTTTAGCATCGCCAATTAAACTTGGTTATAAACAAAGTAAATGGGTTACGCGCATAATTTTAGTTGAGAACTTATTGCCTATCAAAGGTTATTGGGAAGACCAAGGCTATGAATGGTTTGCGGGACTGTAATAAAAGATAATACAATAAAATTTTTGCTCCTAAGTAAAAAGTTATACAATTTACAGAGAATTTTCAACAGCAAGTATTAAATAGACTTGATAAATTGGATAGAGAAATTCAATCTTTAGACCTTAAACAGTTAGAAAGTAATACTAAAATAGATGCCTCCCAAAAAGCTTCTAATCAAGTAGTAAACTTGGCTTTTGCTTTAATCTCTGCGGCTACAGTTACAGTTATTATCTCCGCAGTCTTACAAAGATAGGAACATTGCACCAATATATAAATTTCATACCTACTACGGACGACACAAACAAATAAAAAATGCTGCACTAAGGTAGGAATGTTACTGATTTTCAGCTATGACAGATCGGGTTTTAATTCTTGGCGGTAGGGGACGAATTGGCAGCAGTGTGGCTCAAGACATTGCTACCCATACACGATCGCTTATTACAATTACTAGCCGCAATTCAACAGCAGGAGAGGCTGTCAGCGCAGAGCTTGGCGATAGGGTACAGTTTTTAAAGTTAGATTTAGCAGATACAACTAATCTCAAAAATGCGATCGCCTCATCTAATCTTGTTATCCATTGTGCCGGGCCATTTCACTACCGCGATGCGGAAGTTTTGCAGCTATGTATCGAGCAAGGAGTGAATTATCTAGATGTCAGCGATCACCCTTCTTTTACTCGCAAAGCCTTAGCTTATCGCGCTTCAGCAGAAAATGCGGGAGTGACGGCAATTATTAATACAGGCATCTTCCCTGGTATTTCTAACAGCATGGTGCGCCAGTGCGTAGAACAGTTAGACGAACCCGAACGCATCCATTTAAGTTATCTCGTATCCGGTTCGGGGGGTGCGGGAGTCACGGTAATGCGGACTACGTTTTTGGGTTTGCAACACCCCTTTGAGGCGCTAATTGAGGGCAAATGGCAGCAAATTAAGCCTTATAGCGATCGCGAAGTTGTCCAATTTCCCGCTCCTTATGGTAAAGCCGGGGTGTATTGGTTTGATATGCCCGAAGCTTTTACCTTACCCGAAACTTTCCCTGTTAAAACCGTAATTACTAAGTTTGGC
Source organism: Aliterella sp. RAGGC_92 (assembly GCA_030826005.1). Taxonomy (GTDB): domain Bacteria; phylum Cyanobacteriota; class Cyanobacteriia; order Cyanobacteriales; family Chroococcidiopsidaceae; genus Aliterella. The sequence goes on along the minus strand of JAPJOW010000099.1, from coordinate 7,860 downwards.
TCTGTTCCCGACTTTTACAATCATCTCACTTGGATTGCCGCCCATTGGTTTCCCAAAAAACTAATTCAACAGCGCGGGTCCGTAGAATTTCTAGCGCGTGTCAGCCACCTAATGACCGATGTAACCAACCCTTTTAGCGGTATTGGGGTAGCAGTGCGATCGCACGTTACCGGGCGCAAGGAAGGGCAAAATAGGGGGTACTGTGCCACCTTGGTACATGATAATGCTGCAACGGCTTCTGGTTGCGGTACGGGGAGTCTTGCTCAGTTGCTACTTACAGGGAAGCTGAAAAAGCCTGGAGTGTGGGCGGTAGAACAAGCTTTACCAACAGACTTGTTTGAGCAAACTTTAGCTAGTCGCGGCTTGAACATTCATCAAGAATGGTTGTCCTAAAGCATCAATATATCCTGCGGCAGAAGGCACGGGTTAAGCCATAAAAGTAGGATGCCTCTGGTAATGGTAAATAGGGATCGTTTTATGCAAAGCTTACTAAAATCATTTGCCCAGAAAGTTGTTGTTTTGGGTTTGATGCTATTAATGGTATTTTCGAGTGTAGCTCCAAGCTATGCTATAACTTCTTCTAGAGATAAATTGACAAGTCAAGATAAAATCGATCGCGCTTATCAATTTAGAGAAGGTGCGGGAATTTTGGAGGAAGAAAAGCAAGAATCTTCTAGTGCAAGTCAAGTTTTTAAGCCAGAAGACAAAGCTAATCTCAAAAGTGTTAAAGAGTCTCAAGCTACAGATTCCGAAAAGAGCTTAGTAGAGCAAGGCAAAGATTTACTAGAAAAAGTAACAGGTAAGTAAAAGTAGCGATCGCACTTTTCAAAAGATAGAATATGCTCCCTTTTTCCCAGAATTAGGGGACGCAAACTCCTCTCAAAGTCCCCCAGGCTTGGGGGATTTAGGGGGCTAATCAGCCTAAAACACCTTTTTACACGAAATATTTTAATTAACGTTTCCACCTCCTCATATTGAAGTGCAATCCTACCAACCGTCTTGTAGTACGAGCAAGATGCTTGTACTAATTAGAGTATGGAGTAGGAATATTAATATGAATCCAAAGATTATTGTGCTTGATGACGATCCTACAGGTTCGCAGACAGTCCACAGTTGCTTATTATTAACGGTTTGGGATGTAGATACTCTGCGCTTGGGTTTAAGTGACGAGTCGCCAATATTCTTTGTTTTAACAAACACGCGCAGTCTTCCCCCAGAGCAAGCCGCAAGTGTAACTAGGGAAGTTTGCCAAAATTTGAAAAAAGCGATCGCCTCAATCAATCTCCAAGATTACTTAATTGTCAGTCGTTCCGATTCTACTTTGCGCGGACATTACCCGATTGAAACTGATGTTATTGCCGAAGAATTAGGCGGTTTTGACGCTCATTTTCTCGTTCCTGCTTTTTTTGAAGGTGGGAGAATAACTATTGATAGCGTCCATTATTTAATCGTTGACGGCGTACCTATACCCGTCCACGAAACAGAATTTGCCCGCGATTCGGTATTTAGTTACAGTCACAGTTATTTGCCCGATTACGTCGCCGAAAAAACTCACGGGCGCATTCCCGCCAATACTGTAGAGCGATTTTTACTTATAGGGATTCGTACCGGATTTGATATTACCGGGAAGCTTTCTACTTTAGAGCGATTGATGAAACTTACAGATAATAAGTGTGTGGTTGTCGATGGCGAAGTGCAGGAAGACTTGAATATCTTTGCAAAAGAGATTCTCAAAGCCGCAAGTAACGGTAAGCGGTTTTTGTTTCGCAGCGCTGCTAGTATTTTAACGGCGTTAGCCGATTTGCCACCCCAAAGCGTACCCGCCGAAGAAATGTCCCAGTACGTGCGAAATAGTAAGCCAGGAGCGTTTGTAGTCGGTTCTCACGTAAAAAAAACTACCGAGCAATTGCAAGCATTACTCAAAGAAACGGGGATAGTTGGGATTGAAATAGATGTTGCTCAATTACTCGATACTACGCTTGAGCGATCGCATTCCATACTTACTCAAACTTTAAACCAAATCCAAACCGTACATGAGGAAGGCAAAACTCCCGTAATTTATACCAGTCGTCAAGAATTAGCTTTTGCAGACGTACAGGCAAGATTGCAGTTTGGCGCAGATGTTTCCGCTTTACTTATGGATATCGTGCGCGGTTTACCTAAAGATACTGGCTACTTAGTTAGTAAAGGCGGGATTACTTCTAATGATGTTTTGAGTACGGGTTTAGCCCTAACTTCAGCCCGATTATTAGGTCAAATTTTAGCTGGCTGCTCGATGGTAGTTACTCCAGAAAATCATCCGCAGTTTCCCAATTTACCTGTAGTTTTATTTCCGGGAAATGTGGGAGATACTGACGCATTAGCGACAATTTATCATCGATTGACGGGTAAAAAATAGCAAACAAAGAGGCAAGAATATCCTTGCCTCCTGTACGATTATTTCTGGGGCGACTGAGCTACAGAATTATTAGCTAAAATTGCGATCGCTCTTGTATATTGAGGATCGTTTTTAGTGCCGACTAATGTAGGATTAGAGCCTAAAGTTTGGGCTTGAGCTTCAGTTAGATCGATTTTGATATTTGGGGTAATTCCCTTATGGCTGATATCTGTACCTTTGGGCGTGTAGTAGTGAGCAATAGTTACAGCTATACCCGATCCATCCGAAAGCGAATGTACCGACTGCACTAACGCTTTCCCAAAAGTTTGGCTACCAACAACAATTGCTCGATTATTATCTTGCAACGCTCCAGCTAAAATCTCACTAGCACTTGCCGAATTACCATCTACTAATACCGCTAAAGGTAATTTAGTTAAAGCCGTGCGATTTGCCGCAGGTTGTTCGCTGCCACCGTCTCGATCTACAGTACGGACAATTGCTCCGCTATCTAGCCACATCCGCGCAATTTCGATACTTGAATTTAACAAGCCGCCCGGATTGCCACGTAAATCTAAGACATAAGCATCGACTTGTTTGCTGTCCAAGTCTTTGATTGCTCGTTGCATTTGCTCGGCAGCATGAGAGCTAAATTCTCTTAAGCTGATGTAACCTACCTTACGTTTGCCTTCTTGCTTAAGGGTGTAACGCACTGTAGGTACTTCAATAGTGGCGCGCGTCAGCTTAAGATCGAACGCTTTGCGTCCAGAGCGTCCAATTTTTAAATTGATTAACGTACCAGCTTTACCGCGAATTAGACTAGAAGCTTGTTGTACATCTAACCCTTTTGTGGGTTTGCCGTCAATAGCTAAAATCTCATCTCCCGACTTAATACCTGCTTTGAGTGCTGGGGAAGACTCAATTGCTTCTACTACTGTAAGCCGATTAGTTTTTTCGTTTAATTCCAAACGAATCCCCACCCCGGAGAGTTCCCCAGAGGTTTGATCGGTTAGCGCTTCGTATTGTTTGGGATCGAGAAAGCGCGTGTAGGGATCGTCTAGTTTTTCTAAAGCTTGCTTAATTGCCGCATAAGCTTGTTCGCGGGAAGTATAATTACGGCTTAACAAGTCTTGACGGACTGCTTGCCAGTTAGTTTTATTAAACGAGCCATCTACATATTCGCTGTTGACAAGTTGCCAGACTTCATCGACCAAAATTTTGGGGTTGTTGTCTTGCAAAGAAGTACGCAGAGAATTACTCCAAACAGGAGCATACACGGACAACGTAGCTGTAGAAGCGATCGCTCCGCTAAACAAAGCGATTTTGAGTGGTGAGAAGCGTCTAGATGTTTGCTGCATTGAAATTGGCGCTTTTTTTGGAGGAAAGGATGTGAAAAGCCGATTCACCCAGGCATTAATTACCACAACTTAATTTTGGTGGTAGTTGTATCGAATATACACCCGACTAGCGGTTTTGTGGGGGAAAGAAATGTTAAAGCTCTATTTTAGCTATTAATTATTACTACCATAATCGAACTATTTGAATTTGTTAGGGAGAACTGTCAGACACTTTTGTTAGTGTCCTAAGTAAATACAGGGTAGGAATCCACAATTTCTAAAGTCTTAACTTTTATTTACTTTTAACCAAGCAAAGATTTGGGAAGCGGTAAGCTCTAAATTAATTCCTGGGAGTGTGGGAAGTGGAACTTCGCCTCCATAGATATTAGGTTCTTGTTGGGCAGCAAAAGTTAAAATAGAGCGATCGCCTGGATCTACAAGCCACCCTAAAAAGCGATCGTGATGCAGGCAATGTAAAAGGTTATCAATTACACGAGTTGCTTTTTGGTCTGGTGAAAGAATTTCAATTGGTAAGTCTGGGGCTTTAAGAAAATTATCTTCTAGCTCTCCTGTATCATTAACTTGTATGCGATTCCAAGCAATTACAGAAATATCAGGGACAATAGAGCGTCCAGCAAAAGTACATCTTAGTTCCGGTAAAGCAGTGTAATTGTCACTACTCGCATCAATGGCAATTAATAGTTGCTTTTGTAAAATAGCGTGTCGGAATTTGGGCATCGGCTTTTGAATTGCCACCCCGTCAGCATATTCCCATGCTGGAGAATCATCTAAGTATGGCAGCTTTAGAAATTCATCAAGAGCAATTTTTTGAGTCAGTGCAGCACTCATTGTCTAGTTAGGTAGAGCTAGATTAGCTTTTAGTATAGCTATTAGCACTCAAGAACTTTATTGCCGATTGGGCAAAACCCATAGAGTAGAAAGTAAGTTTATTTGATTGCTTCAACTAATAGCCATTTGCCTGAGTAATTGAGTATTCCCCGAACTTTTAGAGGTTGATTATCGGAACAGATTTGTAATTGTTCGTTGACGTGCGATCGCAATGTCACCAATTGCCATGTCTGCACTAATTCAGGGAGGGTAAGTGTATAATTTTGTTCTCCATGACGGTTAAAGATACCTTTAAAGACGCGAGAATCAGGTTGCTGTGGTGGTGAGGCATTTTGAGTACAAGAGCAGTTACCGCTAACAGGGTAAGCTTCTGGATGCTCTAAATAATATTGCTGCCAGTGTAACCAATCGGGATGATGAGGGGGCAAATTGAATAAAGGAATGATAGAAGTTTTAGCTTGCAACAGGGCATTTTGTAACTTTTTTACAGGTAAGTTTCGCGGTTGACAGCCCAATTCTACACACAGCGCCGCCGCCATTCCCGCCGCTTGTCCGATATTCATTACTACGGGTTGTAATCTAGTTGCACCATTAGCAATGTGTGAAACGGAGATATTTTTTTCACACGCTAACAAACCATCGGTTTGCATCGGTACAAGACAACTATAAGGAATTGTAAAAGGAGTACCCGTCCAGCGTCCTCCCCAACGGATAGATTTCGGTTGTAGGGGAAATTCTACGTTAGGGTAATGATGATCGTTAGCGTAGTTACCTATAGCAATACTTTCCGGCTGCAATTGGGCAACATTCCCCCTCGGTATAGGTAATATATCTTGCTCTGTTACGGTAGTTAACCCTACTAGGCGGCGACTTTCGCGGTAGTAAGGATGAATTGCATAAGCACCGCCGTTAGGAAAAATATTTGTTGCAAGTCCGTATTTGCGCCCGAATTGAGTTTGAATAAAGTGGGCGAAACCTTGGGTATGCCACAGACTTTGTTGCAAAAATTGCTGCTTCGATTCCTCGGATTCAACTAGACGCTGTACGCCTTCAGCATAATCATTACCATGCTGCGGCCAGTTGATCATAAATAGATTACCTGGCAAACGTCCGTAATTTAAAAATTCCTCTTGCCCGTAGTTTGTCCAAGCATCAGTATACTTTGTGGGATTGTAATTTGGGGGTGCGGAAATTTGGGGCGCGATCGCACTATTAAATTCTTGCATAATTACTACCCAAGTAGGCGCTTGAATTGGGTAGGTTTTGGTTAATTCATTTTCGGCAACGGGCGCACTGGGTTCGCCCCACTTATCTTGTAATTCCCAACCCCAACGATAGGGAATTTCGGCTAACTCTAATAAGTCTCCAAGTTCTGTCGCATCTAAAGTAATCTTGGCTTTAACGGTAAAATCGCTAAATCTTACCCCAGTAATTGCATTGCCATCTTTAATAACGTCTATTGGTACATTTCCCGCAATCCATTGTAAAAGTGGTAATTCTTTTACCCAATCTGCAAATATTTCCGCGCCCAAGCGGGGATTGTAGCTAAAAAAACTTACCCAACTATTATTTAATCCACCAACTTGCCTTTGCTGCAATTGCTGGATAAATTCACCCCATAGCCCGGTTTGAAAAGCTTGTAATTCGTTGCCATCGGGGGCTGCTACCCCGGCTGAAGTTAGCATTCCGCCCAGCCACTCAAATTCGCTGACAAGGATAGTTTTAGCCCCTTTTCTGGCGGCTTGGATTGCTGCCGATGTACCGCCCGTACCACCGCCGACGACTAAGACATCGCAAGAAATTGATTCATTCTGCATTTGTAGACAATTGTGCCGTCAATACTTCGCTACCCGTTTCTGTAACTAATACATCGTCTTCAATCCGAATCCCGCATACATCGGCAAACTTATCTAACTGTTGCCAATTTACAATGTCTTTGTACTTTGTCCTAGTTTCGGAGTTATTTAAAATTGCGGGGACTTGATAGAAACCAGGTTCAATTGTCACTACCATTTTGGGACGCAGAGGACGATTTAAACGTAAATAGCATAACCCAAAGCGATCGCTCCTTTTCCTTCCTATTTCATAACCCGCTATATCTCCCAAGTCTTCCATATCGTGGACATCCAAACCTAACAAATGCCCCACACCGTGAGGAAAAAACAGCGCGTGAGCGTCCATTGCAACTAAATCCTCCGGGTTTCCGCTTAAAATGCCTAAATCTCCCAATCCTTGAGCAATTACTGAAGCCGCCAGTAAATGAATTTTTTGATACTCCACTCCAGGCGCAATTGCTGCAATACAAGCATCATGCGCTGCTAATACCACGTCGTAAATATCTTTTTGGGTGGGGGAGAATTTCCCTGAAACTGCCCAAGTGCGCGTGACATCTGCCGCCCAGCCGTTTGCTGTTTCTGCACCAACATCGGCTAATAACAAGTCTCCGGGAGATAACTTATTGTCGTAATGATTATTGTGGAGAACTTCGCCGCGCACGGTAACGATACTAGAATAAGCGCAAGTCATATTGTGAGCTAATATTACTTGCTCCATCGCCGCACGGACTTCTGCCTCAGTTTTGGCGCTTTTCGTTGCTGCTATCCCAGCTTGGTGAGCTTTTACCGTAACTTGCGCCGCTTTTTTCATTTCAGCTATTGCTAATTCGTCGTGAGATAGACGTAATTGAGCGATCGCTTGAGCTAATTTTAGATCGATGCCTTCTAAACTAGCCTTACGTTGCAGCCATTTATCTTGTTGTTGGCGAGTAACAATATCTTGTACGGGGATTGTGGCAGTTTTATAGGTACTCTGCCTTAACTTGGCAAAAGGGTAAGCAAAATCCGCGCCGATTATTTCAGCTATTTCCTCGCGTTTCGGTGTTTCGCCATGCCATAAAGTATCGCTGCTGGGGGCATCATCCATAAACAATTCCAAAACGCCATTTTCTAGACGAATTGCGGCATTTTCTAGGTTTAATCCAGCAAAGTAGAGAAAATGACTACTAGCGCGAAAAGGAAAAGTATTAGCAGCAAAGTTACGCGCTGTACTTTTACCCGACCATAGAATAACCGGAAAGTCGATTAATTTAGCTAATTTTTGTCTGCGATCGCGTAAAGTATTTCTCAACATCGTTATTACTACTACAAAACTCACCAACGAAGTCCTATTAAAATTTACCGATTTACATAGATTTAGTTCGCACCACCCGCATAGAGGTCTATTGCCAGGAACTTCCGCACGTATACATATGACCTTTTGCAGGGGGTTTGGGGGAGGCAACTCGTCCCCTGATGGGGAGGC
>JAPJOW010000344.1 GCA_030826005.1 Aliterella sp. RAGGC_92 | reverse complement strand
AGCAAGTCTTGACGATAACCGCGAACGCTTTGCAAACCGCCTAAGCTAAATTGTTCTAGAGGTACAAGAGAGGTAGTTGATAGCTGGACATTACCGCGCACTAATAGTGGTGTTTCTGGCGCTAACAGTCACACCCACTGGGCTTGTCCTTGCCAGGAAAGAAAGCGGCTATCTGGTTGTTCTGCGTTGAGTGTGGCATCTATTGCACCAACTCCTAAGTTGGATTGCGATCGCGCGGCAATTACTTGACGGGTATCGCGCTGTGTCTATTCTTGAAAAAATCTCAGTGCCGAGAGAGATCCAAGTTCGCTCTTGCTCATTTGCACCCAAAGACAAAGCAAAAGGGATATCTAGCAAAGAGGTTTCGCTTTCCAACCGACTAGCACTTATACCCAAAGCAAGCTCTTGACTGGGGGTTTGAAGTTGACTCAAAATTTTATAAACACAAATAGCTAGTTTATGATTACGAATTCACAAAATAACTATTTCACTTTAAAATCTTTGTCATACAATTTAATGGGAGACTTAAACGTGCGTTTTACCTCTGTGGTATCGTTGCTCGGTGGTTCTGCTACGTCTTTTTTAGGTAAATCTTGAGCGAACTGTTTTTCATCTTGAGAGTAGCCTATTATGGAGAGGATAGTTTTAGCTTTTTCATCAAGAGCAGATGCTGGTCCCAAGTAGTACCCGTTGCATCCATTGTCAGTCCAGCGTAGATATAGGTGAATACTAGGTTCTTTAATTTCTCCACTAGCAGACTTTCTCTGTACCACTCGCTCCTCAATGTATCCCTGCTCTAGAGCAAGTAAAGGTAGCTTCTGTTTATCAAATCCTAAGCGCTCATAAACTTCCTGGGCAATCTCCTTTCTCCTCTCTTGCCTCTCAAGCGCAACATATTCTTGAGATTCTAGTTTAAACTTGAGATCGTCTATTTCTTCAACGTTGAAATTTTCGATCAGCCGATTAATAACTTCGATTTGCTGAGGTACTTGTAATTGTTTAGCGATCTTATAAGCAATACTTGGAGTTATTTTCTGACTTGAGGGGTCAGACACTAAAGACTTAATTTTTCCCGCTTGTTTAGTTTCTGCTGGTCTTGCTAACTTCGTACTTTGTTTATTTAGCTGAAAAAGCTTGTTAATACATTCTTCTAGTTCGTTAATGTCAATTGGTTTGACTAAAAAATCAAATGTTCCCTCATTCATTGCTTTCCTAATATTAGGTATATCTGGATAAGCAGAAATGATGATTGTTTTAGCCGGGACACCTTTTTCATTTAATTTTTTGATTAATGTCAGACCATCCATCTCTGGCATCCGAATATCAACCAGCACTATATCTATTTTCAGCCCAGAGGTAAGTTTCTCGAAAGCTTCCTTACCATCGGTAGCGTAGTGAAATTCGTACTTACCCTCTTTAATTCGTAAATCAAAGAAGTGATTAATTACTCGCTTAAAAAGTATTTCGTCATCTGCAATTAAAATTTTGATTGCCATAGCTCAATTTTTGAGGAATAAATAGGGTAGAATTCAATACACTATCGAAATTTTTAGTTTTTCCAAAAGCTAATAGCTAACAGACTGATTGACCTCGAATTTTGAGATCGTCCTAGTTTTTATGAACCTTTACTTACTCATGGCTTGCACAAGCTCGACGTGCTTAGGCTGGAATTATCTTATCTTAGCAAAGATGCCTGCTGTTGCAGCAGATTACAAGCAATCTAAAGAAGTTATTGCTCAAGTTCCCTCTATTCCATTAGGAACTCTTGAAGAACAACCTACACCACCACCTTTACCCAGCACGCTACCAACTCCTAATCCTTCACCCCTGCTTGCGCCCAAGCAATCTCCTAGCCCTCCTCTTACTCCTGCTGTAATCACAAAAGTTAAAGTGAAGAATATAGAAGTAAATGGAAGTACAGTCTTTTCTTCTGAAGAACTAGCACAGGCTGTACGCCCATTTGTAGGGCAAGAATTAAGTTATGAACAGTTATTAGAGATCCGAACAGCAATAAACCAATTGTACGTCAGCAATAGTTATAAAACATCAGGGGCATTCTTGCCTCCCCAAGAAATTGACGACGGCGTAGTCCAAGTTCAAATAATAGAAGGAGAATTAGAAAGAATTGACATTTACGGCTTGACTAAATTAAGACCAGAGTACGTGCGTTCTCGCCTTCGTCTTGCTGGCTCTGCACCTCTAAATCTTGAGCAACTAAATGCAGGGTTGCAACTACTGCAAAACGACCCCCTCTTTAGCCAAGTGCAAGCTGAACTAACAGCCGGGACAAGACCTGGGCTAAATGTTCTGATTGTGAAGTTTAAGGAAGCTCCCCCAATAGATGCAGCTTTAGTTATTGATAATCGGGAAGTGCCTAGCGTGGGTTCTGTTGGCGCGACAGCAGCTTTAGGTTACAACAATTTGCTAGGAGTAGGCGATCGCTTCAATGCAGCAGTAGGAAGTACCCAAGGGGTAAATAGTTACAGCTTTAGTTATGAAATTCCCGTTAATGCTCGTAATGGTAAGCTTGGCTTTCGCTACACTAGAGGCAGAAATAGAATTATCTCTGAGCCTTTCGCACCGCTCGATATTACAGGGCGCGCTCAAACTTTTGCACTTGACTTTCGGCAACCAGTTATTCTTACCCCGACAGAGGAGTTGACTTTTGGGGTGTCTGCTCAGTTGCGTCGCAGCCGCACCTTCTTGTTTGATGACGAACCGTTTTCTTTTAGTGAAGGACCGGAGAATGGGAAGTCCAAAGTTAGCGTCTTGCGCTTTAGCACCGATTGGCTTAAT
>JAPJOW010000343.1 GCA_030826005.1 Aliterella sp. RAGGC_92 | reverse complement strand
AGATTTGTATTGACCTAAAGCAGCTAGGATTTGGAGTAATTCTAAATTACCCTCCTCTTGCGATTGAGATAAGTTTTCTTGCCACCAATTTTCCCATACTTCGGGCATTGGCAAGCGTTTAATATCTTCCTCTAAGAGTTTATTAAAATCGGGGTTAGGAAATCCATAATCGATATTTCCAAGTAATTCTTCTTTTTTTCCTTGGTATGTGTCAACAATAATTGCTGTTTGGCGGTGAGTATGAATTAACTCATCTAAGGAATCTAAACAAGCTTGTGCGGCGGGTGTAGCAAATAAACGGGGTTGCGTTACGTCTCCTAATTTTGGCACTGTACGTTGGCTTGGATCTAACAATCCTAAAGCATTATCTAATGTTAAAACTTCTTGACTATCCGCCAAGATTGTATCTAAAAGTTGCTTTTCTGTAGCGGTTTGTTTTTGGCGCTGTGACTGATACTCTTGAGCTAAAGTACGAGATTCTGTGACTAAACGATTCTTCGCCACCATTTCACACAAAAGTTCTAATCCCGCTTGACGTTGCAATAGATTTGCATTGAGTAATCTTTGCGCTGAAGACTTTGCATTTATATCTGATTGGTTGAGTAATAGTTGCAATAATCCGCGCCGTAAATCTCCAGATTTGCGAGTTAATAGCTTTTCTAGCTCTATTGCTTCAGTAGGTGCAATAGTACAATTAGCTAAAGATTGTAATACTTGCGATCGCACCCAACTACTACTATCGCCAATTAGCGAAAACAAAGTTTGACGAATTTCCTCATCCCAAGGTTGAATTTGAGCTAACTTGTATGCAATAGACGAGCGATCGCTTGCACTGCAAACGGATAAGTATGGTATTAGTCTTTTAGGCGATCGTGTACCCAAGTTATGATATAAAGCTGATGCTACGCTTTCTTTATCTACAGAAATTGTCATCCAATCCCAAATCAAAGGCTCTAAAACTTTAGCTTTGCTGGGAAAATTGTGAATAACTTGTTCTAATCTTTCAAATGAATCTGTTTCTTGAATATTGCTTACATTTAATACTCTAACTGCTATAGCAGCTACTCGTAAATCTTCATCATCTAAAGCTGGTAACAGAGCTTTTTGAGCTTCAGCTATGCCCAATTGAAATAGTAAATGTGCAGCTACAAACCGCCGTTCGACAATCGGATCTTGTAGCAATTTACTAGCGGGTGCAACAGCTAAAACTGCATCATTAAAAGCAATCGTCCATAATGCTAAATATACAGTTTGAGCATTATCACTTTCTAAAGCTACGGTCTGTTCTGCCGGATTTTCTAAAAATGTTAAAGTTTGCTCTAATATATCTTTTACTACTCGATTGTTAACCGATTCCCAACCAAAGCCAAACCAAACATCCACCGCTCGAACCGTAGCACTAAATCGGGTTAAATCGTGTTCTACTAATATTCGCAACATCCGCCGAAAAGCATCAGGGTGAGCTTCATCAATAGTTTCTAAAATAGTTTGACGTAACCCTTCTTGACGCTGCGCCGCTAATAGTAAGTTTTCAATAAAAGCCCAGCCATCAGGACAATTGGCAATTAATAAAGCGCGGGTAACATGGCGACCCATTGTCCCTATTTCGTGTTCGCCTCGTGCTGAATCTAAGAGAATATCAAAAACTTTATTTCCTTCTTCAGAATTACTATTTATAGCGGCTGCAAACAAAATTCCTAGAGTATCACTTGTATAACCTAAATAAGGAGTCCAAGCCGCCAGCCAAGTTATATCTTGCTCGTAACCTTTTATGCTATCAAATAACTGATCGAACCATTGACAACGAGCTATATTATTAATTTCTGGTTTACTAGGAGCGCGAAATGATTTGCGTTGCCAGTCTACTTGATAAGGCAAATAGGAAAATAGCTGCCATGCGGCTTCTATATATAAATAAATCTGCGGAAATAGCGACTCAAAAATGTTTAATCGTTCCTCAACACTCAAACTGTTGAGTTGATTGAAAGCTTTATCTTTCGCTTCATGCTGGGCTTGATATTCATTATGAACTTGACCCAAAGAGTTACAATCTAAAATAGCGTAAACTATCTCTCTTAATGTTTCTGGTAAATTAGCCGCACTCGCAACTTTAGTTTCTCTCCAATTGGGAGTGCGAAAAGTTTGTAGTTGTTCTTTGGCGTATTCTGGGTTTAACATTTTAGCCTCCTACCAGTGGTACTAAACGCAAAAACAAAAGTTCGCTATCGGGATTTACGATAACTTCGCTATCTAATTTATGTTGTTGAATATCGTCAATAAAAATAAAGTACAATCCATCTTCAAATGATTGCAAAGCATTGGATACAGCGATTTGCGGATCTACTTCTTGGTTTAGATCCTCGCCGCCCATATCTACTTTACCAAGTAAAACTTTTTGCTCAATTTCTGCTTTAGTAAATACCTTGATTAGTCGTCTTTGTTCTTGTCGGGTTTGGAAAGCTTCAACTTCAGATAGAACAATTTGGGTGAGTAAAATTCTTAAAGTGAGGATTTCGCCCCCGTCGCTTATACTGGGTGGCAATGGTACGCGCCAATCGGTAAATAGAGGTTTGGAACGTCCTAAAACCTTACCTGCAACAGTAATTGTAGACATATAGCCGCGCCCATAGTTGATAAATATTAACCATAGGGGCGCAATGCATTGCGCCCCTACGGAATTTGCAACCATTAGTCTAACTTACGCAAATTTTATTTCTGGACATTATGGCGGTTTGTTAACCTGGTAATACGGGACGTAGAGACGTAGCACTGCTACGTCTCTACATATCTGCATATCTACATT
>JAPJOW010000098.1 GCA_030826005.1 Aliterella sp. RAGGC_92 | reverse complement strand
CCGCATCGCACCAATTGAATTAGCCCCTACTGTGGCATCATGACTTCAGTTTAAAGTTATGCTCAGTTAGGGGTTTTTCGCCAGTGAATGCAACGCGCAATCTTTTACAAGTTTTTCAAAGCCGCAAAATGGCAGTGTTGCTATTTTTGGGCTTCTCCTCTGGTTTACCGTTATTTTTAACCAGTAGAACCTTGCAACTTTGGATGCAGGACGCTGGGGTAGAATTAGGCGCAATTACTCTATTTGGCTTAGTTAGCGTCCCTTATTCCCTTAAATTTCTCTGGTCGCCATTACTAGACCGATTTGTACCACCATTTCTAGGACGAAGACGCAGTTGGCTGATTTTAACTCAAGTTGGGTTAGTTTTAGCGATCGCTGCGATGGCACTACAACAACCCGCCCAAAACATCCAAGTATTGCAAATATTCGCTATTACAGCGCTAATTGTCACATTTTTAAGTGCTACACAAGATATTGCTGGCGATGCCTACCGCACAGATGTTTTATCGCCCTTGGAATTAGAAGCTGGTGCTTCAGTTTGGGTATTAGGCTATCGGTTGGCGCTACTTGTAACTAGCTTTTTGGCTTTAGTTTTAGCCGATTATATTCCCTGGAATGCCGTTTATTTAATCATGGCGGCTTTTATGGGAGTTGGCATAATTAGTACCTTATTCGCCCCCACCGAACCCCGAATAGAAGGCGAACAAACTTCTGCGCCGATGTCTAGTAAAGATGGAATTTTTCTATTATTATTCGTTGCTATCATTGCTGGCTTATTGGGCGGCGTAATTACAGGCTTTATTCCTCTACCTACCCTGTATTGGCTAATTGCCGGGTTACTTGCTATTTGGCTAGTTTCAGCTTTTGTATTACCAAAAAGGCAACTAAATAACGTTACCGAAGTTCGCCCGCCACAATCGTTGCAAGATGCGGTTATTTTACCCTTTCAAGAGTTCTTTGGGCGCTTTGGACTAACGCAAGCAAGTTTGATTTTAGCTTTTATTTTGCTCTACAAACTGGGCGATTCGTTAGTGGGAATTACCGCCAATCTATTTTTAAGAGAAATAACTTTTACCAAGTCCGAAATTGCCGCCGTACAAGGGGGGATGGGCTTTATTGCCACAACGGTAGGGGTATTAGTCGGCGGTGCGATCCTCACTAAAATTGGTATCAATCGCGCCTTATGGATTTTTGGAATTTTACAATTAGTCAGTAACTTAGGATATTACGCTTTAGCGATCGCCGGAAAAAATTATTCTCTCCTCGTCTTAGCCATTAATATCGAAAACTTGTGTGCGGGTTTTGTTACCGTCGTTACCGTTGCTTATTTAATGAGTCTTTGCAACCACAGTTTTACAACTACCCAATTTGCTTTATTCTCTAGCTTAGTCGCTATTAGTCGCGATATTCTTTCTGCTCCCGCCGGACAATTAGCCGTTATTACAGGTTGGTCAACATTTTTTCTGCTTTCAATTGTCGCCGCTATACCTGGATTATTACTTTTACCCTTGATTGCGCCTTGGAATCCTGCCCCTATAGCAATGGCAAAACCAGGCTTAAATGATGATGATTATTAATAAATTAAGTTGTAGGATAGAAGAAGGCTTAACAATTCTTTAGTTTAGTTCTCATAAAACCTTTGCTTTCCCTTGGCTACCAACATGGCTATTTTCCGTCAATACGTGCTTCCTTTTGCGATCGTGTTTGTGTTTTTTATTGCCCTTGTAGCAGTTAGCGCCCGAATATTTCTACCTAGCGATATGGCTGCGCCTGCGCCTATAGAGGAAATAGATTCAACCCAAAAAGCTAACGTGCAATTACCACCAGGGCTATCAATGTTGGTAAAAGGCATACCGGACGATTTGGCGCTGTCCGATCAGTTTCGCATGACTATTAACTAAATAATGTGGAACTAATCCAAGGTGGTTACACAGTTCGGGCTGGATCGAGCTTAGATCGAGCATTGCTAGTCAAGTTTATGCAAAAAACTTATCAGGAACTATCGCCAAAGCAAGATTTTTCTCATTTAGCCCTAACAGTGGAGCAATATTTATCTAGAGAAACGCCCTTATGGTGGGTATCAGACAGTAATGCTCCTGTAGCTTGTCTATGGGGGGGAACTGCTATAGATCAAATTACAGGCGATCGCATTGCTCATATTTTTTTACTTTATGTAGCCCCAGAACACAGACGTAAAGGGATTGCCAAAGCATTAATGACTTTAGGAGAAACTTGGGCAATAAATAAAGGACTAGGCGCAATCGGACTGCAAGTGTTTCAAACCAATAATTCCGCCTTAAATCTTTACAATCAGTTAGGCTATCAAACTCAATCGCTATCGATGGTAAAACCCTTGAAATAGATATACTAAACAAAGCTAACAGCTAACAATAGTGGTAGCTTGGATTTATGTATGACGATGAAGACTTAATCAGCTTACTTGAAGGGGAAGAATTAGAAAGCCCCCTAGATCGCCTTGAACCTTTGACGGCCCAAGTTGAGGAATATAAACCAAATCCCGATGCCATGTTAGCTTTGCTAGAAGATCCGCAAACTCAGCAAAGGATGTTAGCAGCGCGGGCTTTTTGCGAACTAGAAGACAAACGCGCCACCCCCCATTTAATTCATTTATTAGCCGATACTTGCCCCTTAGTGCGAGTCAGTGCAGCTTACGCAATTGGGCGCAACCCCCACGCTGATGCGGTAGAACCGCTTATAAAGCAGTTAAACATTGATTGGAATGGTTACGTTCGTAAAGGCATCGTGTGGGCGCTGGGAAACTGTCGCGATCGCCGTTCTTTAGTCCCTCTAGCTGAAGCATTAAAAACCGATATTTCCGCCGTGCGCTTGTGGGCGGCGAGTTCTTTAGCGCAGATGGCTGAAGTAAGTTATGAAGGAGTATTAGGCGCAATTCCCCCATTAATCGAAGCTTTGGTAACAGATCCCGTCGCCGCCGTGCGAAGTAATTGCGCCTGGGCGATCGGGCAACTATGCCGCGAATTGCCTTCTAACGTTGTTTACGCCACAGCGATCGATGCTTTGATTCAAGCTTTTGCCGAAGATGAAGACTTGGGAGTAAGAGAAGATGCCAAATCGTCCTTATTAGGTGTAGGAGATCCGCGCGGCTTGCAACTAATCGAAACTCTAGAGCAAGAAGGATGGTTTTAACAAACCTTTTGCCAAAAATTCAATAGTCGGCTGAAGCCGACTTTAGCTATTAGCCTTGGGTTTTAACCCTAGGCGGGCTAGGAAGCTTCAAATATTAAAAAGGCTAAAAAGTTTTTTCTTTAGTCGGCTTGATTAGTCGGCTTGAGCCGACTTTAGCTATTAGCCTTGGGTTTTAACCCTAGGCGGGCTAGGAGGCTTTTGCAGGATATCTATTGTTGTGCTTCTTTTCAACCCAAGGCGGGGTGGGAGGCTGCAAATATTGTCGTGGTTCTTTTCAACCCAAGGCGGGGTGGAGGGATTCAAATATTAGACCTCTTGCAAAAGCCTAGCTCGCCGAGGGTTAAAACCCCAGGCTAATAAGCTGAAGTCGGCTCAAGCCGACTAAAGAAAAAATTTTTAGACTGAAGCCACGAGGTCTATTGTTGCGTGCTTGTTTAACCCAAGGCAGTGTGGGAGCTTCAACCCTAATTTGGTACTTGCAGATAAACCATATCCCAACCATTACCTTCTACGGCTACCGTAGCCTGATAAGAAGCCGCCGGAGAGAAACTTCGCAAAAACCAACGATTAGGGCGATCGCCCTTTGTTGTTACTGTTTCGTCAAAATCATCATTACTCGCCGCCAACCCATCTCCTACAGCCTTTAAATAAGCTTCTTTGCGAGTCCAATAATAGAAAAAGCCTGCGGGCTTTTCGGTGGCGCAAAGAGCTTGAAACATCGCATTTTCGCACGCAGAAAAGTAACGATGGGCAATTTGCACTGCGTCATTCATCGGGCGGATAAATTCTACATCTATTCCCACTTCGCGATCGCGCGTTATAGCATATAAAGCTAGGCTTTTGGAGTGCGACAAGTTAAACCGCACGGAAGTATCTTTAATCGCTGGCTTACCGTAATGTCCGTAATCAAACTGCAATCTAGAAGCTGGCATACCTAGATAGTTACTCAAAATTGTCCTCAGCAATCCCCGCGCCACTATAAACCTTTGTCTATCATGCTCGAAGTGAAAACGCTCTGCTCTACGGCGCTCGTCCGCCGACAAAATAGGGGCTAACTCCTCAACTTCCGCTAGGGAGCGATCGAGGGTAGCGCGCCAGATATGAACTTCCTTTTTGTCAGCTAGTAAGTGCTTCGGTGGCAACTGCCAATTACAATCAAGATTTATTATCATTGGTTAGCTTGTCTAAATTAAATGGCTCAAAGCAGCACTTAAAGCCCGGCTATGAGTTAAAGCAGATAAATAAGTTTTTAGCAATTGAGAATCTATAGTCGGACACTTAATGCCGCTATCTGTCAGCCCCAATTGGGTATTTTGACAATCAAAACTTGGCAATACCATCGATGACTGTTGTATATACGTTAATTGAGATTGAGCCACTTTTTCTGTAAACATCGCCGCGATAGAAGTTAGGGCATTACTTGGCACATTAGGATTAAGTAGTTCGCTTTGCCACTTATCGTAATCAATTGGTTTGACTTGTTCGCCAAAACTATTAATTTCATCTACTAACTTACTTAAATGCAGTGGTTGAGGATTGACTAAGTGAAAAGCTTTGCCAATCGAAGACTCTTGCCTAGATAAATAAGCGATCGCGTTGCTGACATAATCTACCGGAGTCAGAGAAATCTGCAAATCTAACTTAGGCGCGCTCCCCATTTGAATAAAGCCCTCAATTAGTCTACACGCCAAGTCGTCAGCCTTAGAAGCCCCAGTTTTGCTATCCCCGCAAATCATTCCCGGTCTGTAAATGCTAACGGGAAGACCTCTAGAACGAGCATTCATCATCAGTTTTTCTGCCACCCATTTACTTTGGGAATAGCCATCAGTTAAGCCAGCAAACCACGCTAATTCATCTTGCTCCCAAATAACGCTCATTTTGGAGTAATTAGAAGCTTGGAATACATCAAGAGTCGAGATAAAATGCACGCTCTTGATTTTGATTGACGCAGCCAATCTCAAAACTTCTTGCGTACCAACGACATTGACAGCTTTCAATGCCGAATAAGGATAAATTAAATTAACATTAGCCCCAGCATGATAAATGACATCCACAACCCCAGCTAACTGCTGAAACTGTTGCTCGTGCAACCCAAAAAATGGCTGTGACAAGTCTCCTAGCACTGGAATAATTCTAGAAGTGCTGACTTTACCACGTAAATAGCTCTCATAGTTACGGCAAATTTTCTCTTGACCTTCTTCAATACTATGAGCGCGAACTAAACAGTAAATATTTGCTCTAGTTTGCTTTAGTAGCTCATCTAGTAAAAACGCTCCCAAGAAACCTGTAGCCCCAGTTAAGAACATCTGTTCTGGCTGAGAATTAAACTTTTTCGCCATAAAACCAGGACAGATTGCTGGATCTAATACAGTTTCCGCATTCAAATCTATCGCAACTCCCGTTGCCATAGCCGCATCTACACCCAAGCGTTGAGCAACTTCAATCGTTTGAGCAAGTCCAGCAATGGTAGGAGTTTTGAACAAACACAGCAAAGGTAAATCTATCTGAAAAGTCTCTCTAATTTGGGCAAGCAAATTAACTGTTAGTAAAGAATGTCCGCCTAAATCAAAAAAGTTGTCATGAATGCCTACAGGTTCAACTTGAAGCACCTGCATCCAAACAAGCACTAATTGCTCCTCTATAGTGCTTGTAGGGGCGACAAATTCTTGAGCTAAAGTAGGTCTAAATCGATTTGGTTCTGGTAACGCCCGCCGATCGACTTTACCATTTGGGGTCAAAGGTAAGGCATCTAAGACGACAAAAGCCGAGGGAATCATGTATTCCGGCAATTCTGCTTTGAGAAAAGAGCGTAATTGCGCTCTTAAACTGCTGGTAGTTTGTTTTTCTCCAGGGTTATTAGCGTAAGCACTCCAAGGCTGAATAGTAGAAGTTGGATAACAAAAAGCAGGTGTAAATTCGCTCTTTTGGCGATCGCTCTCTACTCTATGAAACACTACGTCATACCTACCACGAGCGCCAAAGCCCGACTCGTTAATATAAACTTTATATGGCAATTCGTAACTCAAATTCCATAGTTCTTCTGGATCGATACTAGGTCGATCGAACTGGGCAATTTCAACTATTGCTTTTAGTTCTTCTACCTTTGTAAAGTGACTGTCTTTTTCCTGTAATAATTCAACAGCTTGCAAATCTGCTAATAAGCGCGGATTGGGAATCCGGCTAATTCCTAAAACTTCTGGCTGGGATTGCTGTAAGATTGCGCGAATTGAGGCGGTGGTGATTTCACAATCCCAATCTTGCCACAAAATTTCTAATTTCGGCTCGACCTGCGTACCGATATGCAAAATTACATCGTAGCGAAACTTTGTAAACTCGTTGTGATGCTGACCGCTTTTAAGTTGAATTTCCACCATGCCAATTTGTGGTAAATGCTGTTTTAAAGCAGTAAAAAAGGCAGGATCGATTACTAATTCTGGCTCTTGAGCAGTTTTTTCTTGAATGCGTTGCTGCAATTGCGATGTAGATAAAGAGTTAGAAGCAAGATTCAGTTGTACCGATGTATGGAATGTTTCGAGTAATGGTAAGCTGCGGACATCACCGATAAAAATTTGTCCTCCGGGCTGTACTACCTCGACAGCCTTTTCTAAAACCTGCACTAAGTAATCCATGCTAGGAAAATACTGCACGATGGAATTAAGCACTACCGTGTCTACAGACGCACTTTCTACTCCTGCAAAAGTTGCCAAAGCATCTTTAGTTGCCAGATCGATTTGCGGACAAGCGGCGCGATTAATTTGCAACTGTTGGTCGATATAATTAATTGCCACGTCAGAAATATCTGTACCAAAGTAATAATCGCAGTAGGGAGCAATTTTAAACATCAGTAACCCCGTACCGCAACCGATTTCTAAGACGCGCTTTGGTTGCAATGCCAAGATCCGCTTGACGGTACGATCTACCCATTCGCGCATTTCCGGCGCGGGCATCAATTGACCAGTGTAGCTGTTATTAATCCCATTGATATTGAAAGTTGGATCTTGACTTGTTGCAGGCTGACTATACGCAACGTTCCATATATTTCGCCATTGCAACGTCCTGATATTATTAGTTTTGGCGATCGCACTTTGTTGCGATGCTTGCATAAATTGCGGCTCTAAAACCACGTAAGCAATCAAGCGTTTGTCACTTTCTGCCAAGTCTTCGCGAACGACAACTACGGTTTCTCTAACAGCGCAATGTCGGCTGAGAGTCGATTCTATTTCCCCTAGCTCGATTCTATAGCCGCGAATTTTAACTTGATTATCTGCCCGCCCAATCAATTCGATTGTCCCATCGGGGAGATAGCGTGCTAAGTCTCCAGTTTTGTAGAGGCGCGCGCCAATTTCCTGACTAAATAGGTTGGGAATAAACTTTTCTGCGTCAATTTCCGGGCGATTGAAGTAACCGCGCGCTAAACCGTCGCCACCAATATACAATTCTCCTGAGACGTTAATGGGGACGGGTTTGATCGGGTCTGACTTGCGGCGTAGCAAGGGATCGATGATAAAAAACTGAGTATTCGCGATCGCTTTACCTATAGGTATAGGGTTTGTTCCGGGTTCTATTTTACAAACTGCCGACCAAATTGTCGTTTCAGTATGCCCGTACATATTCCATAAAGAGCCAACTTTTGCTAGTAACTGATTAGCAAGTCCTCTAGAAAGTGCTTCGCCACCACAAAAAACTTTTAGCTGTTTATTACCTTGCCAACCAAAAGCTAAAAGCATCCGCCAAGTAGCAGGCGTTGCTTGCATGATTGTAGCGCCGGACGTAATTATGCTATCGGCAAGTTGTGCGGGATTTGCGGCAACTTGGCGGCTAACTAAGGCAACTTGAGCGCCAACTAAAAGCGGTAAGTAGATTTCTAATCCCGCAATATCAAAACAAATTGTAGTCACGGCAAGCATCACATCAAGCTCTGTCATTCCTGGCGCTTGACGCATTGAGTAGAGAAAATTTACTAAGGCTTGATGAGTAATTTGTACGCCTTTAGGTTTACCTGTAGCGCCAGAAGTGTAAATTGTGTAAGCTAAGTTTTTGGCAGTAACGGTATTACTTGGGTTGCGATCGCCCTGTTGGTTTATTTCCTGCCAATCAGCATCTATAAGTACCGCACGAGCTTGATTTGCAGGCAGACGATCTAAACAAGCTTCTTCAGTTATTATTACGGGCAACTGCAAGTCTTCTAGCATAAATGCCAAGCGATCGTAAGGATAAGCCGGATCTAATGGCACGTAAGCGCCGCCAGCTTTGAGAATGCCCAAAATGCCCACAATTAAATTGAGACTGCGCTCTAAACAAATTCCCACCATAGTTTCGGGCAAAACCCTTGCTTTTTGCAGGTAATGGGCGACTTGGTTAGCAGATTGATTTAGCTGGTGGTAAGTAAGTTGTTGCCCTGCAAAGCTAACAGCGACTCGATCGGGAGTTTTTTTTACTTGTTCCTCAAATAAATGATGAAAGCACAAGTCTTGAGGATATTCAGCTTGAGTATTATTCCAACTAAGTAACTGCTCTTGTTCGCTAGAGCTTAACAAAGAAAGGTCTAAAACTCGCTCTGGCATTGGGGAAGAATCGCGCTGAAAATTAGTCATTAGTTAACTCCTAAATTAAATTTAAAAACTTATTGATTAAATTTGGATAGCTTTAGTTTGGCTAAGGCGATCGCACCCTAAAGCCATGAGAGCGTTAGCAGCATCGCTATTTAAGGGTTTAGAAAATAGATATCCTTGTCCCAAATACTCCTGTTCGCCGTTGGACTTAAGAGCATTTAGTTGGATTATTTGCGCTTCAGTTTCTACACCTTCAGCGACTATTTCCATGCCTAAATTCCAAGCAAGATTGACGATCGCGCGGATAATTTCTTTGCCTTCACCCTCCAAACCATTAATAAACGAGCGATCGATTTTTAAGGTATTGACCGGAAACCGATGCAAGTACGCTAAAGAGCAGTAACCCGTGCCAAAATCATCAATAGCTACTTGAATGCCTATTGCTTGCAACTGGGATAGCATCAGCGCCGCCGATTGCAGATTTTCGATAATGCAGCTTTCGGTAATTTCCAATTTCAAACTGCCAGCTTCTAAGCCTGTTTCATCAAGAATTTGCTTAATCTGCTCGATTAAATTGGTTTGAGCAAATTGTTTTCCCGATAAATTTACGTTGATAGTTAATGGTGGTTCAACAACAAACGGCAATTGCCAAGCGCGCATTTGCCTACAAGCTTCTTTCAACACCCACCAGCCCAAGGGGATAATTAACCCGGTATCCTCCGCTACTGGAATAAACTCCATTGGCGCAATCAATCCTCGCTCTGGATGCTGCCACCTTACTAACGCCTCAAAGCCTGTAATTTTCTGGTCTTTGAGCGACACTATCGGTTGGTAATGCAGTTGAAATTCTTGGTTTTCTACCGCCCGTCGCAAATCGTTTTCTAGGTGCAATAGAGCGATCGCGCGATCGCGCATCCCAATATCAAATAATTCGTAACAGCTTTTCCCTTGCGCTTTAGCTCGATACATAGCTGTATCAGCGTCGCGCAGCACTTCTTCGGGGCGATCGTAATCTTCTTGCGTCCCTAAAAGAATCCCAATACTTGCGGTAGCAAATACTTCATGCCCATCTAAGTTAAAAGGTAATTTTAATTCTTGTCCGATGCGAGCGGCGATGTGAGTTGCATCTTTTTCGTTTTGAATATCCTCAAGTAAAATTGCAAACTCGTCTCCGCCCAAACGCGCGAAAGTATCGCTACCTCGCAGACATACTTTTAATCTTTGAGCGATCGCCCTAAGTAAGCGATCGCCGATTAAGTGTCCGAGGCTGTCGTTAATTACCTTAAATCTATCTAAATCGATAAATAGCACCGCATAATGGTAGTCTTGGCGGCGTTGAGCCAGCTTGAGGACGCGAGCAAGTTTGTCAGAAAACAAAACTCGATTTGCTAAACCCGTCAAAGAATCGTACAAAGCATCGTGCAGCAATTGTTGCTCTGCTACCCTTCTATCGGTCACATCGGTTTGCGATCCCGCAACGCGGTAGGGTTTACCCGTACTATCTCTCACTACTTGCCCGCGACTGAGCATCCAGCGATACGTTCCGTCTTGATGCAGCAAGCGATGTTCGTTTTCAAAGTATGGAGTCAAGCCTTCTATATGAGCCGATAGTTCGGCTCTAACTTGGTCGATATCTTCAGCGTAAATGCGATTGAACCACTCATAAAGATTAGTATCGATTTCGTTTTCTTGATAACCTAACATTGCCTTCCAGCGTACAGAAAAATAAATTTCATTAGTTGCCAAATTCCAATCCCACAGCCCGTCATTAGCGCCCCGGACGGCTAGGGCGTAGCGTTCTTCGCTTTCGCGCAGAGCTTCCGCTCGCTTGCGATCGGTGATGTCGCGCAAAATTACGGTGTATTCTTGTTGTTGACTTGCTTGACTAGAAACCGATGTTTCAACAATGCGCGGGTTGTTGGTACTAGCAAACAAAGTTTGTTCGCTGCGCTTCGACCATTGCTGGGGTGTTTGTTCTAAATGAGCGCAAAATTTTTGCAAACTTTGCCCGATTATCGACTGCTCGACTTGCTTAAATAGCTCGGCGGCGGCGGGGTTTACTTCAACAATTGTGCCTTGTTCGTCTACTACTAAAATGGCATCTAAAGCATTAATAAATAGGTTTTCTGCTTGGGCGCGGGCATCGTCGATTTTGGCTATTTGCGGTAATGTAGTCCAACAGGCGATCGCAACGCCAATAAAAGATAAAGTCACGAGCAAGACAACTAATAAATCGTTACTGTGCGCCGAGGACGATAGAGCTAACTTGCGACTAAAACCCCAACCAATAGTTGTTGCGCTACAAATTAATCCCAGTAGTACGATTACTTGGAGAAATATAAATTCTTGATAGCGAGTTTTAGTTCTCGCGTAGTAGTAATTGATCCACCCTTGGGGCTGAAATAAAGGGAAGTTGATTTTACAAATAATGCGATCGCACCCTAAAATTGCCAAGGGAAACAGCAAGCCTACTAACAAATTGCTCCACCCCCAAGCCCAACCCCCAAAGATTAAAACCGCACCTTCTACAAGTAAAAAAGCCAGCGACCACCAACCTCCTAACACTTCCGGGCTACCTCGACGCAACCATAGTCCTAAATACAACCCCATCATAGATATCAAATAACCCGTACCCGAAACGAGCAAGACGCGAGCTAAATTTCCCCAAGCTAGAAACGAAAGACTCAAAATACAGGTAAATAAAAGCGCAGGTACTAAAACTCCCCGTTTGGAAACCACCGCAAATAAAGGCGAAATGTGTTGATCTTGAGCAAGTTGGTACAAAATCCGCGAGGTGTTGGCAACCGTAGTAGCGCAACTAAGCAAGCAGCAAGAAGCAATTAATAAAGTAATTAAAAACGAAGCTGATTCGCCCCAAAAGGGCTGGGCGGCGGCTACTAAGTTCAAATACAAGTTATCCCCTAATCCTGGCTTGTCTGCTAAACGCATCAGCACCCACGAACCGCCTAAAAATACTACTGGCAGTAACCAAGCAGCGAAAGATAAAAACTGTAAAGTTTTCCTTGGCTTGCGGCTGTCCGCTACGAAAGAAGATGCTGTCTCGCCAGAGTAGACTGAGTAAGTAGCAATAAAAAACCATTTTGTCCATTCGCCAAAACTAGGAATAGATAGTTCGGTGGGAAAAAAGCCTGGACTAGCCGGAGAAAATACTAGCCACCCAAGACCTTGAAAGTAAAAGGTAAATAAGCAAGCAACGGCAGGGACAACAAAAAATAAGTGTAAAATTCCTAAAGTGCGCGTTCCACTCAATCCAACAATAAAAGCGATCGCTGTAAATCCAAATTTTAAAAGTGTTTCCGGGCAAAAAATCCCTGATTCTGCTAAACTTGCCTGAATTAAATCTGTTAAAATAATCGCATAAACGGCGGGAGCAGCTACCCAACCAATATAGTATCCAATTGCTACATATCGTGCTAAAAATGGCAACTGCCTTAGCAATTTAGCTGCATAATTAGGAGTTCCCCCTGCCATATTGGGATAGTATAGACCTAACTGTTTTACCTGCAAGTTCAGCGCCATAGAGATTAAAACTCCAGGCAACCAAATAAAAATTGCTTTAGTACCAAGCGCTGCATGAATCACGGGCGCAGTACCAATCCAACCTACGTGACCTGTAAGACCAAAACCCCAAGTTTCAAGCGCTCCTAAGCTTCGCCGCAACTGCATTGCTCGATGCTGTATTAGTGGTTCTTTTGCAGCATTTTTTGTTGCTACTAATTTTTTTAAACTAAAAAGATTTACAGACATAACTTTTTACAAATGCAGGTAAACAGATAACTTACAAAAAGCTTCTGTCCAAAGAGGATTTGATATTTAGCAGTTGTAGGTTGATGCTTGCAAAACAAAGTTTTATTTTGCAACCTAATTTAGTTTGTAACAAATACTTATAAGCTGACGCAATTCGTGTAAACACAGGACTTTTTAGCGGCTCTTAGCGACAAAGCTATTTAATACCGTAATTGTTCTGATGTGTATTGGATCGACGACAATTAAAACAATTTAATGTGAAGACAAATGGTTTTTTATTAAAGATTCTATAAAGCGAATTCTAATTCTTTGTCTAAATCTGCAAATATCTCTCGAACCAGAAAAGTAGCCTCGTCACCGCCTAATTATAATAAATTTACTCATAGCCGTCGGTTTTGAACGAATAAAGTTTGACTTTTCTGCCAAACTTTAGGGTGCAGAAGTCTAGCTAGTTTATACTTTTAAACATATAGAGCGATCGCACCTTTAGAATCGCCCTAGGTACAGCACTAAAAAATTATTGCTTGTAGAGATTAAATTCTTGCAGGGCGGGGACAAAATTTTTGTTTTCGTGGCTGGGACGACTGAGTTTAATTAAGGCAAATCTTTGTAAAGGAGTCAATGCTTGCCATTGTTGCACTGTTAAATTCACACCTACTTCGTGAACTTTTTCTTGCAAGTTGATGGGAATATGACGAGAATCCATCCACTCAGGATTAGCGTCTACGGGTAAATCTTTTGCTGTGCTACCTGTATATTTTTGCACGAAACTTTGCAACGTTTGGCGATACGCCTCAATTTCGGTGGAGGAAGTGCAAGGTTGCAAAACGACTTCTTGACGCTCTGCTTCGCTAAAATAACTCCAATCTGCTAGTTTGAGCTTAATTCCACAAGTATCGAGCTTGAAACGTACTTGCATGGGAATACACCGGAGATTGTCAACAAAATCTGCTTCAAATTGAAAAAAAGTCATCATAAAGCTAAGAAGATGGTTTAGTAGTGCTACGGCGAACAATCCAATAACTAATTGATAAAGCAAAAATTGCGATCGCAAGCCCGATTAGTTGAATACCAGATGTTTTTTCTAAGTCTAGAATAATCAATTTTCGCGCTACGGCAATTAAAGACGTAACTATAACTAACTCTACTTGAATAACATTTTTTTCTAAGTAAGCGGTAATATTTTCTAGTAACTCTAAAGCAATCAAAATATTTAAAAATAATCCAAATAATTCAATTAAAGTAGTATTAAAAAATCCCAGAGGCTCAGTAAATAATTCTTTAAATAAAAGGAGGCTTAAGTCAACGATGGCAACAATAATTACAATCAGCATCCCAATCGCCAGCACTTTAGAAACAAGTTTCTCAATGTTGTGAACTAAGTGCAGAAAGTTTTCATCTTTACCCGTTGCTCTAATTTGTCTCAATAGGCTTGTTAGTCTCATATCTGCTACCTGCATTAAAGTGCATGGTACTCTTTTTTAGGTCTGATGACCAATCGCTAGGGCGATCGCCTTTAAAGTTAGCATTTTGTTGGCTACAAATACTTATTCTATTTTCGTGGGTGTCCATTTTATCCTAAAATGCCTTTTCAAGGGAGCGATCGTTTCCTGTACCTCATCTACAGTGGAGAAATTTTGTGGATTTAGACCGCATTCCAGCCCAACCTAAGCCTGGGTTAATCAATGTGTTGATTGAAATTGCTGCGGGGAGCAAAAATAAGTACGAGTACGATAAGGATTTACAAGCTTTTGCTTTGGATCGGGTACTTTATTCGTCGGTACAATATCCTTACGATTACGGTTTTGTCCCTAATACCTTAGCCGATGATGGCGACCCTCTTGATGGTATGGTGTTAATGGACGAGCCGACTTTCCCCGGCTGTGTAATTGCCGCAAGACCCATTGGGATGTTAGAAATGATTGACGGTGGCGATCGCGATGAGAAAATTCTTTGCGTCCCCGACAAAGACCCCCGCTACGCTCATGTAAAATCGCTTAAAGACGTTGCACCCCATCGCTTAGACGAAATTGCCGAATTTTTCCGCAGTTACAAAAATTTAGAGAAAAAAGTTACAGACATTCGCGGCTGGCAAGATGTAGAAGCGGTTATGCCGTTAGTTGAAAAGTGTATCAAAGCTGGTAGCGAACAAGGTAGAGATTCCGATTCGGAAACAACTGGGTAAATCGATTAACACTTCAAGTCTAGAATATAAGAGGAAGGGGTAAAATTACTCTCTCCTCTTTCTAGCCCCATACAATGCAACGGACTTTTCTTTGCGCCAAAATTCATAGTTGTACGCTCACGGCGGCTCATCTGAACTATGTAGGTAGTATTAGTATCGATCGCACTCTTTTAGATGCGGCGGGCATTTTACCCTACGAACAAGTGCAGGTAGTAAATATTGCTAATGGCGAGCGGTTAATTACTTATGCGATCGCATCTCCTGCTAATTCGGGCGCAATTGAACTTAATGGCGCTGCGGCTAGACTTGGAATGGCAGGCGATCGCGTAATTATTATGACCTATGCTCAGTTTAACGAGCAAGAACTACAAACCTACTGTCCTACCGTTGTTTTGGTAGACGAGCATAATAAAATCCAAGAAGTCCGACGTTATGATGATTTGCTTGCTTCAGTTTAGTTAATTAATTACTTTATTAAGCAAATCTTAAGACTTAGTAAAAAATAGCATAATATTAGATTTTAGTTAGATAATTTTAATACACAAAAAATTTCTGTATTAAAACAAACAATTACTTACAAAATATTTCTAGGTAATAGCTGTGTATTAGTAATTTGCGCCTAGCCTTAAAAGAATCGAGGCTATAATCTTAAGCA
>JAPJOW010000097.1 GCA_030826005.1 Aliterella sp. RAGGC_92 | reverse complement strand
GCTAGAGGAAGTGAGAAGTCAAATTGCCGATCGCGATAACTCGATTGCGAATCTAGACAAAGAAATTGCCCAGCGCGATCGCGATTTACAAGCGCGCGATCGCGTTATTGCGGGTAGAGAAGCTCGTCTCAAACAACTAGAAAGTCAACGAGAATTTCTCGAACAAGAAGTAGCCAAACTTGAAGGATATTATGAAGATTTTCAAGTTTTGCGCCAGGGAAATGTTGCCCTAGAAAGCGGTAGAGTCTTGGCAGCAGGCGTAGTTCGCATTCAGCAACCACGAGCAGCGCGTCAAGCAATTGAGCAATTATTGCGCGAAGCAAATCGAGTCGCCATAGAATCAACTCAGCCCGGTACAAATCCTGAAAAGGAATTAGCCGTACAGATATCTAAAGCCCAAGTCGAGCAGGTAATTGCCCAAATTGATGATGGTCGAGATTATGTCGTGCGCGTTATTTCGGCAGGAAACTATTTATTGGGAGAAAGAAATGTCCAAGCGCAGATCGATGTAGCTGTAAATAAAGTAATTTTTTCTCAAGGTGAAGTACTAGCGGCAATTCCCACTAATCCCTCGGTAGATCGAGATATCCGTCAAAAGGTAGGGTTATTGCTCAGTGCGGCAAGGTTTCGCGCTCGTCGCGCTGGGATATTAGGCGATGCGATCGCCATTGGCGATGGCAGGCTAGAAACTTTAGTTAGCTTTATCGAGCAAGTCAGGCAGTACAATCAGCCAGTGGAAATTAAAGCTATTGCTGCTAATGATATCTATACCGCAGGCCCTTCGCAAGTGCAGTTAGTCGCCGTAAGAAACGGGCAAGTAGTTTTTGGAACGAGAAGGCTTGTGGGCAATCAATTGCGAGATGCGCTCCAGCCTACACCTCCAGAAGCAGGTACAACGACAGGAGAACAAATTAAACCATAACCAAGATGAAAAATTTGATTTTGGGCTTCGATCCCGGTCGAGATAAGTGCGGCTTGGCGGTAATGAGTCCTGGCGACTTGCAACTGCATTACCATCAAGTTGTGGCGGCAACAGAAGCGATCGCATCTATCAATTTACTGCTGCAAAAGTTCTCTATTTCTATAATAGTGATGGGCGATCGCACGACTTCTACTCAATGGCAAAAGCAACTTAAAGAAGTATTGCCTGCAAGGGTAGAGATTTTTAGCGTAGACGAACACAATAGTACGTTAGCAGCGCGCGACTTATACTGGCAAATGTATCCGCCTAAAGGTTTAACCAAACTTCTTCCCCCAGGCCTAAGAGAGCCATCAAGACCGATAGATGACTTAGTTGCCATTTTGTTAATTGAAAGATACTTAAAAGCTACAAATCGGCGCGAATCGTAAAGTCATAATCTCCCCCGGCTTCTAGCTGATAATCTCGTTGTTCTAAAAAACGACCTAAAGGTTCTTTAATTAAGGCACGACCAGAAGAAGGTTTTACAGACAATTCTCCTCGGCGAAAACACCATTGAAACTGCCATTCAAATTCTCCTGCTTTTACATCTCCTTCAAGCACGCCATGTTGCCAAGATTGGCGTGTAATCCTGACATAGGCGGTTGTTTCTGGCAAATACTTCCCACTCACAATGAATATTGATTGAACGGAGGCTAACTAATTTCTTCATTATTACTAGAAGTAGTGGGTTGAGACAAAAGTACAAAGGTAGAATGCGATCGCGCGTTTAAACCTGTCGGAGGTATAAAGTGCGATCGTCCCTTGCCAAAAAGTCGCTAGGATCGAATAGCAAAAGATACATTTTGAGGAGTTCTACCCTTGAGCCACAAAGAGCCTGAATCTAACCATCTTTTGCCGGATTCTGTCATTGAGGCAGATTTAGAGCGTGCAATTTGGAGTTTTGGCGATATTCAGGCGCAGTTAAATTACAAACAAGCTCAAACAGCTTTACGAGACTTAATTAATAAGCTCGACTTAACACCCCAAGAGCGCCGCCCTTTAGAAACAGAAATCGCTCAACTAGAAACGATGCTAGACAATTTAGAGCGTCAAGTAGTGCAAATTGCTGCCTTTGGGATGGTAGGACGGGGTAAGTCTTCTTTACTGAATGCTTTACTCGGACAAAAAGTATTTGATACCGGAGTTTTGCATGGCGTTACTCGCAGCGCCGAAAAAGCGGCGTGGAAAATTGACGAGCAATTTGTTGGTAATAGTGAATCTCGCACGGTAATGGTGACTTTACCGGGGGCGGGTAATTCTCAAGTTGAGCTAATAGATACTCCAGGGTTAGATGAAGTAGATGGCGAAACTCGCGCTTTATTGGCTAAAGATATTGCTCGCCAAACCGATTTAATTTTGTTTGTGATTGCGGGGGACATGACTAAAGTAGAACACGAAGCCTTGTCGCAACTGCGAAATGCTGGCAAACCGATTTTACTTGTATTTAACAAAATCGATCAGTATCCCCAAGCCGATCGCTTGGCAATTTATCACAAAATCCGCGACGAACGAGTCAAAGAGTTACTTTCCCCCGATGAAATTGTGATGGCGGCGGGATCTCCATTAGTTGCTAAAGCGATCGCGCGTCCTGATGGCAGCCGTTTTGTGCAGCGCAGTCCTGGAGAACCGCAAATTGAGGAGATGAAGCTAAAAATATTAGAAATATTACACCTTGAAGGCAAAGCTTTAGTTGCTCTCAATACTATGCTGTACGCCAATGATGTCAGCGATCGCATGGTGCAGCGAAAGTTAGAAATTAGGGAACTAAGCGCCAATAAATTGATTTGGCGGGGAGTAATGACTAAATCCCTGGCGATCGCTCTTAATCCGGTTACTGTAGTTGATTTGTTTAGCGGTGCAGTTATTGATGTAGCGACGATCTTGGCTTTATCTAAGTTGTACGGCATCGAAATGACTAAAACAAGTGCGATCGCTCTATTACAAAAAATCGCCCTGAGTATGGGCGGAATTAGTGCCAGCGAACTACTAGCAAACTTGGGTTTAAGTTCTTTAAAAGGCTTGCTTGGCGTATCTGCGCCTGCGACTGGGGGCGTTACGTTAGGTGCTTATGTATCGGTTGCCTTAACGCAAGCGGCGGTAGCGGGGGTTTCTTCCTATGGTATTGGGCAAGTAACCAAAGTTTACTTAGCTAATGGTGCTTCTTGGGGTACGGAAAGTCCAAAAGCGGTAGTTAGGCGAATTTTGGAATCTTTGGATGAAGCGTCTATTATGAACCGGATTAAAAGTGAAATAGCCAGCAAGTTAGGAATATCAGAAACAAGCGGTAAGCAGCAACAAGTTTAGAGGTTGCCCGAAAAGTTCTAAAGGCTACTGACCGTTTTTTTAACCTCCAATTCTGGGGAAAATTGGCTTAAAGTCCCCAGGATTGGGGGACACGCGGGGGCAAATCCCGGCGCTTCGTTAACAAAGCCGAAAGTATCTATCTCCCCCTTTTTAAGAGGGAAATAGATTTTACAACTAACAGCCTAAACTCGCGGCGGTTGGTTGCGTTGTTGCTTAAACGAGTCTAATAATTCTCTTGTTTGCTCTTTGGCAATTTCGCGTCCGCCTAAACCAAAAGCAAGAGCTAAAGCCACTGCTAAAGCTCCTAACAGTAAGCCAAAGGCAAGATTAACAATATCGCTGGCAATACCAATTTGATTTAGGGCTAAAGCCGATACAAAAGCAATAATCGCAATCCGGGCAACTTGAGCCAAAATCTGCGCTTGGCGATCGCCAGAACTACTAATCAAGTTAAACACCAAGTTCGCTAAAAACAAACCAACGCCAAATACTACCAATCCTGAAAGGATTTTTCCTAAGATCAAGACGAGTCCGCCGACTAAAGCTGTGAGAGCAGGAATATTGAGAATATTCACCGCCGCTAGAGTCGCAAATAGCATAATTCCCACTAGGGTAATAATGCCTACAAGCTCTGAGGGGGTTCTCGTTGCTAGTTGTTGGGCGGCGCTAGAAGAACCTGGCTGAAGAACGGTTTGCGATCCGGTAGTTGGTGGTGGAATGATTGTAGGAGGTGGAACAACTCTTTGGCGAGAAGGTGATGGCAGTCCCAGCACTGAGAAAATATTATTGAATCCCAAACTGGTGAGGATGCTTGTAACCAACTCTGCCAAAAATCGCCCGATAAAGTAAGCAGCAATCAAAATCAATGCGGCGGTAAATATTCCCGGTAAAGCATTGAGGATTTGTTGCAACATTGCGATCGCGGGAACGGAAATCGCTTCAATTTGTAAAGCATTAAGGGCGGCGATCGCTACCGGAATTAAAATTAACACGTAAGTAATTGTGCCAATAATTCCCGACAGGGTTTGTCCTCCCGCCGTGCGACGCAAGCCAAATCTTTCTCCCGCCCCGTCGATTCCGGTAGTTGCAAGTAAATTTGTAACAATCCGGCGCACTACTTGCGCGAGTAGCCAACCTACCCCCGCAATTAGCACGGCAGCTAAAATATTAGGCAAGATTGAGAGAATTTCGCTAACTAGGTTCTCTACAGGCTGCAACGCCTGCTGCAAGCCTAGAGTGTCTAAAATTGGAATGAGAAATAGTAAAAAGATAAACCAATATAGCGCATTACCAATCGTCTCGCTTAGAGATAATTGATTTGGCTCTGGGGTCGTACCCGCAGGTTGTTGATTTACCCGCTCATCTAACCTAGCTGCTTGCAATCCGCGTGTAGTTATAAGTTTGACTACGGTGGCGACTACCCAAGCCACGCCTAAAAATATTAACGCCCCTAATAATTTTGGTAAAAACCCGGTTATTTGATTGAGGAAATTACCAAGAGGTCTAGAGACTACTTCTAGCTCTAAAGTTTGTAGAACTGCTACTACCGTAAATAGGATAACAATCCAAAAAACGACACTACCAATCAATTCTTCGACTTTGGGTAATTCACCGCGATCGCTATGACCTGTTAATCCCGCCGCAATCCGATTGTCTATATTGGTACGATTAAGAATTCCCTTAATTATAGCTTTTGCAATGTACGCAATAATTAATCCCACTAGCAAAATTGCTACCGCCGCAAGTAGGTTAGGAATAAATGCTATCAGCCTTTGAATTATTCCTTGAGCGTAATCGACGCTATTTTCTACTACTTCTCGTGGTTGCGTTACATCTATTCCCGGCGCTGGTGTATTTTGCGCTAACAATTGCTGAGTCTTTATTGATACATTTATTCCCATAATTGGGATGATTTCTTGCCAAGTTACATTCATGATTTTTTCAATTTAAAGTTAGACACCACTGGGAAAAATACCTGCATTAGTTGTACAAATAACTCCTTGTATTTCCAAGTTAAACACCATA
This sequence comes from Aliterella sp. RAGGC_92, assembly GCA_030826005.1. Taxonomy (GTDB): domain Bacteria; phylum Cyanobacteriota; class Cyanobacteriia; order Cyanobacteriales; family Chroococcidiopsidaceae; genus Aliterella. The sequence continues at coordinate 10,127 of JAPJOW010000097.1, read as the reverse complement.
TCATGTCTCTATACAGAGTTATAATGAAAAATTTAATTAAACATCTACCTTTGTGGAGAATTCCAGGTAAAAAGTCAGTAATTTAATAGTTTTTGGTAGCTGAGATTAATGAAAAGAAATAGCTATAAATTGTTAAAGTAAGCATTTACTACTAAAAATATAAATAATTTTATTTAGTTACTATGCCATCTCAGCAATTTGAACAATCCATTGAAATTAATGCTAGTCCCAAAGTAGTGGATCATTGTATAAGAAGTCGCATTTTAATGCACAAATGGCTAAACCCCCTCCTAAAGTGTGAACCTGTAGGCGAATGGAGTACCGAAGTTGGCAGTCGCAGCCATTTTATAATTGCGATCCCTGTAATTAAACCGACTTTGGAAGCGGTAGTATTGGAGCGAAAACCAGGCTTAATTGTATGGGGGTTTGAAGGTTTTTTTCAAGGAAGCGATTTTTGGGAATGCAAGCCAACGGCGCAAGGTACGCTTTTAGTCAATACTTTTAAGTTTGAGATTCCCAATCCTGTAATTCGTTGGGGATTTAATATATTTGCCGCTTCCTTAACAAAAATGGATATGAAAAGTCAATTGCAACGTCTTAAGCGTGTCGCCGAAGCCCAACCGTAGGGGCGCAATGCTTTGCGCCCCTACACATTGCGCCCCCTACAAACGCGGATCTACAGGTTCGCTTTCTAGCGCCAAAACCCCAAAAACGCATTCGTGGACGCGACGCAAAGGCTCTTTTTTTGTAAAACGTTCTAGCGCTTCCATCCCCAAAGCAAATTCTCGCAGGGCTAAAGAGCGCTTTCTTGATAAACCGCGCGATCGCAATCTTTCTAAATTCTCCGGTGCTGTGTATTCCGCACCGTATATAATCCGCAAGTATTCTCTACCTCTACATTTAACCGCAGGTTGTACTAAAGCGCGATCTTTAACAATAAAATCTAACGGTTTAACGACAATTCCCTCTCCGCCAATGCTTGTAAGTTCTTCCCACCAAGAGATCCCGGTAGCAGTGTCATTAACATCTACGATCTTATAAGCCGTTGCTAGTAATAATTCGGGTTCGGCTTTGCATAGGTGCGCTAGAGTTTCCATGTGCCAAACATGAGTTTTATCGTTATGAACTTCCCCTTCGGTTGCCAAAATATGAAAAGGTGCAAGTTTTAAGTCTGCTAATGATTCAACTTGCCAGCAATAACGCTGATAAGCTTCAACATATTGTGCCGCCATCTCTGCACGGTTTTGATAGTGAGATAGAAAGGCATCAACTCCACTTATGCGTTTAGCTGCCATTTCCAGGGCTGCCACCGCCTGATTGAGGGAAGAATTAGCCGCGCTACCCACCGCCGCATATTGACGCTGTAAGAGTTCCTGAGCCTTCGCTGACCAAGGCATTAGTTCGCAATCTAAAGCTACCCAACTTGTATTAAACTCTTGCCAAAAGCCAGAGATTTCTAAAGCATTTTGTAATTTTGCCAGCACTTGCTTTTCAAGTTCAGCATCGCTAAAAAACCGCCTTCCGGTGCGGGTGTAGCAAATACCGATACCTTCATCAATTACGCCAAAACGCCGCCTTGCTGTTTCCTCGTCACGACAAACAATTACTATCGCGCGAGAACCCATGTGTTTTTCTTCGCAAATAACTTGAGTTACGCCTTGGTTTTGGTAATAACTAAAAGCTTGGGATGGATGTTCGAGTAAACCTTCTTGCTTGGAGGTTTCGCAGGGTGACATTGTGGGGGGAAGGTAGATTAGCCATTTGGGATTAGCTGCAAAACGACTCATTACTTCCAAAGCTGCGATCGCATTTTCTGCCCTTATCCCAATTTTGCCATGCAAACGAGTCTCAATAATCCGCTTACCTAGCACATCGTCTATATCTATAACATCATCTAACTGTTGTTGAGTAGTTAGCAAGTTTTCTGTAGGTAAAAATGGCTGAGATGACTCGCAATAAACTTGTTTCGCCGCTACCGATACTAGCTCTTTTTCTGGGTAACGCAAGGCGGTTAAGAAGCCACCATAAACGCAGCCTGTATCTATATCAATCGTACCATTGAGCCATTGCGCTTCTACTACTGGTGTATGACCGTAAACAACGATCGCTTTTCCTCTATATTCTGCTGCCCAATCGTAGCGCACAGGTAGCCCAAAATCATCCGTCTCCCCGGTTGTTTCGCCATACAAGGCAAAATCCCTCACTCTAAGAGAACCCCGTCCTTGCAAGGCTTCTTTCATCCCTGCATGAGCTACAACTAAGTTACCGTCATCTAAAACGTAGTGGCTAATGAGAGAATCGAGAAATTTAATTGTTGCTTGAGAAAAAGCTTCGCGTTTATCTGCGGGTAAACTCTCTATTTCGGCGAGAGTTTTATCTAATCCGTGCGTAACTTTGACATTTTTCCCCTGCAACGAACGCATCAGTTTCATGTCATGATTGCCAGGAACGCATAAAGCTGTACCTGCTACCACCATATTTTGCACTAGCGCCAAAGTATCTAAAATTCGGTTTCCTCTATCTACCAAATCCCCTAAAAACAGCGCTTTTCTACCTTGAGGATGGAAATAATGGTTTTGTGGGGAGATTTCATAACCCAGGCGTTGTAATAACATTTCTAATTCATCACAACAGCCGTGAATATCGCCAATAATATCAAAGGGGCCATGCTCAGTTTTGCGGTTATTCCACAATGGTTGAAGATGAATGCTAACAGCTTCTATATCTTCTACAGAATTTAGGATATAGCTATAACGGAAACCTTCGCGTTTAAGATGTTTTAGGCTTTGGCGCATTGCATCGCGTTGTCTTTTAATCACATGAATGCCAAAATTTCGATCGGGGCGGTGCAGATTGCGATCGCTACAAATGTATTCTGGTAAATTAAGAGCGATCGCCACAGGCAAACAATGATACTCTCGTGCTAGTTCTAGCAAGTGTTTTCGGTCTTCTTTTTGCACGTTAGTTGCATCAATTACCGTCAGCTTTCCGGCGGCTAATCTTTTGGCGGCGATATAGTGCAAAACTGCAAAAGCATCTTTACTAACAGTTTGATTATTTTCATCATCGCAAATCAATCCTCGGCAAAAATCTGATGATATAACTTCTGTAGATTTAAAGTGTTTTTTAGCAAAGCTAGACTTTCCCGCACCAGAAGCACCGATGAGGACAACTAAAGATAGTTCGGGTATAGTAATTTTCATATTTTTTTCCAACTTGCGATCGCATCATTAAGTAAAATCATACCTAGACCGCCTAGGGTTGAAACCCCAGGCTAATAGCTAAAGTCGGCTTAAGCTGACTGAAGAAAAAATTTTAGACTTTTGCAATAGGTCTATTTTTGAATAAGTAGTATCGTCACTTTCTCGTTTTTTCTTATTGCTAAACCAACTAAAACTTCCTCGTACATCTCATAATCGTTTTCTTTTTCTATAAAACGTTTAAACAAAACTTTTTTAATCTTTCACATATTTATTTTCGTCGGAAGTTAATTCAATTAATGTACTAACCACTAACTCTCGTAAGTTTTTTTCTTTAGTCGGCTTGAGCCGACTTAAACTATTAGCCTGGGGTTTCAACCCTAGGCGGGCTATGACAATTTTTTATAAATCACAATACTTTTGCCAGAGTGCTAATCTTATCCGAATCAGTAAATCGTTTAACTCAGCTTTGCAATTGGGCGTTTCTGGCAAGTTACTATTTTGACTAGCTTCTCTTAACTCATTGCTTAAGCGATCGTATTTTTGCTGGTGAAATATTAAATTAATGTCTGGTAATACGGCTTTTTCCGCTCCTGATAGCTTACAAGAAATTAAATCAGCAAGATAAGTCAATTTAAAGTTTTTATTTAACTCTAATAAGTTGGTTTCTAAAATACCTGTTTGCATCAAGTAAATGCCTGTCAGCAATACTCGATAAATATAGAGCAAAGGTTTAACTTTTGGTGGATTTTGCTTAGAAAAAAGCTGCCATTGAGTTTGAGCAAAACCTAAATAATGGTGGACGTGATGACGAGTAATACACTGACGAGCTATTACTTTTAATTCTTCATGCTCCGGCGTAGTATGTACTATTAAAGGTGAATACAATTGTTCTAAAACATAACCATTCTTTCTCAACAGCATTGCAAAGAATTTTTTAACATCGTGGGTTACTAAATCGAGTTCTAAATCTCCTCTAAATTCAGCAACTTCAATAGTTTCTCGTCCAATATCAAGCCCGACAACTTCTTCAACTGGGAGGATATGAACGCCACGCAAATCATAATCAGAATCCGGCGAAGGAAAACCATATAAATGCGCCCCGCTAATAGAGGCGAAAAGTAACGGATAAGGTTGATTATTCGCTATTTCAATTAATTGCTGAGAAGTCATAAATATAAAATTACAAAATTATGTATAAGCTTTCGGCTTTACAGTAAATTGTTTTAGGCGACTCTTGAAAATATTTAAACAATGCCGGACATAACCATCCTTCCATTTGCTTATTTTCCCAACGATACCAGTTACCGCCATATTCTTCTTTTATCCAAATAAATTCAGCTTGATAGTTAGGAAATGGCGAAGCAGAAAACAATAATCTAAAACCTTCGTCAACATTAGGAATATCTCGAACTAAAACATCAATAATTTCTGGTGTACCACTGACAAAAGGCTCTTTTTCAAGCCCTGCTTGTCGATCGTCAAATACCCAAGTCTGCTGATGTTTGTAAGGAAAAATTGCCCTAATTGAATTAGACATTAATGAAATACCTTATTTATATTAAATACAGCCATTTGTGTCGGCGCTCCTACTTGCAAATCTTCATTACCTATAGGCAAAAGGTTCACCGAATAATTATATTTTTCTGCTACTTTATTTGCCCATTGTTGAAATTCTAAGCGCGTCCATTCAAACCGATGATCTTTGTGACGCAACTTTCCCGCAGGTAAGGTTTCAAACTTGACGTTGTACTCTATATTTGGCGTTGTTACAACTATCGTAGTTGGTTTAGCAAATTCAAATAGTACGCGCTCAAAAGCCGCCAAACGCGCTATATCTAAATGCTCGATTACTTCTACTACCGCCGCCGCATCGTACCCACACAGACGTTTATCGCGGTAAGTAAGCGATCCTTGTAATAGTTTAAGGCGATCGCGTTGCATTGCTGGCAAACGATCTAAATGCAGTCTTTCACTGGCAATTTCTAAGGCGCGATAAGATACGTCTACCCCAACAATCTCTTTAAAACTCTGCTCTAGTAATAGCTGTTTTAACAGCTTTCCCTCTCCACATCCCAAATCTATTACTTTTGTTGCCCCGTACTGCTTTAATACCCCTACAACCGCCGCTAAACGCTGTTTATTGAGGCTGATGCGTTCCTCAACTACGGCTTCTTCCTGTTCGTGTTGCTCGGTATTATCAATATTATCTTCTACTAATTGTGTCAAAGCCGAACGTATCAAGCGCCCTTGGCGTTTTAAATAACGTCTAGCAATTAAATTTTGTTCGGGATGCTTGGCTAACCAACCTTCCCCATGACGCAGCAATTTATCAACCTCGTCTTCTCCTACCCAGTAGTGTTTCTCATCGTCTAAAACGGGAATCAAAACGTAGAGATGCGATAAAAGCTCTTGTAAAGGGATAGTATGATGCAGTTCGACGTTGTAGTAGTAACTTTCTCCCCACTGAGGAAACTTAGCGTCTAAAACGCAACGTTCAATATTCAGCTTGTAATTTAAAGGTGTAAACAAACTCTGCAATAAGGCTTCACCCCCACGCGAGGGAACAGTAGTTAGCTTTGCTATTAGCGGTATTGGTACTTGGGTAAGTTCTGGTTTATCTTTGCAACGTCCAGCCAAAGCACTACCAAATACTTGAGAAATCGCCACACTCAAAAATGATGATGCCACATAAGGGCGATCGTTTACATACGCATCTAACCCTTCGTTGCCTTTTTTCCTCACCAATCCTACCGGATCGATGTCTAAAAGCAAAGCCGCCGTACAATGCTCTAAACTTGCTTCTGGATAAAATACATGAGCCTTACCAAAAGATAAACCAAAAGACTGTAATTTATCTGGGTGTTTGTGCAACAAGTAACCTAAATCTGTTGCAGGTTTATGGGTAGTAGCGATTTCTAGCAGCATTTAGCAAAAATAATACTTTAACCTCAGTATTTAATGTAGCTTAAATACTACAAAAATACTACAGAAATAGATGATTTTCCTGTCTTCATACCTGAGACAGAATTTGCGACAACACGCCAACCCAATTAAAGAAATACAATAGGAACGACTTATTAGGAACGCTGAGTGCGATCGCGCCAATTTATGTGTAGATTATTAGGCTATATCGGCTCATCAATTCCACTGGACTATATTTTATCCAAACCAGAACACTCTTTGATCGTCCAAAGCTATCAACCGCTTGAAATGAACTCAGGAGTAGTTAACGCCGATGGTTTTGGCATTGGTTGGTATCATCCCGAAAAAGATACCCCTCCTTTCATTTACAAAAACGTTATCCCGATTTGGAATGATGTAAATTTATCTAGTTTGGGTCGATATGTAGAATCAAACTGCATTTTAGGCTACGTCCGCAGTGCAACCGCCGGACAAGCAGTAGATATGAGCAATTGTCAGCCTTTTAAGTTTGAAAACCTATTATTTATCCACAATGGTAGGATTGACAACTTTAAGCAGACGCTCATGCGCCCTATTAGCGAAAACCTTAGCGACAATGCTTATAAAGCTATCAAAGGTAGCACGGATTCGGAACACTTTTTTGCCTTATTTCTGGACGAACAGCTAAAAAATCCCGATGGTACTTTAGAACAAGCTTTACAAAATGCGTTACTCAAATTAAATGAATTAGCCAAGTCTCATCAAGTCTCTGCCTCCGCTAATATCATTATTAGCAATGGTAAGCGGCTAATTGCTGCTCGTTTTGCAAGCGGGATCGAGTGTCCTTCTTTATATTGGACTAGGGACGACTTAGCTTATCCAAAATCAGTAATTATCGCCTCTGAACCTGTATTTAAAGGCGATTGGCATCGTTTTTCCGAACAGAGTATTCTTAGTGTGGGACAAGACCTTGAGATCGAAATCCGTCAACTTTCAACAAACTAGCAATTCGCCCCAAATTAGCGATTCTAGACAACAATTAAAACATTGGTTGCATCAGTGCCGAGCGGGAACTTTAGAATTATTTGAATCGATAGACGAGACAACGTTTTGCTATCAAGCTCACTCGGAATTTAGTCCGGTGGGTTGGCATTTGGGACATATTGGCTATACAGAATCATTGTGGCTGCTAGAACGTCAAGCAGGGGAAAAACCAATGTTTCCCGAATATCGGCGTTTGTTTGTCGCTGATGGTTTACCCAAATCCGAGCGCGTCAAATTACCCCCCTTAAAAGAGATTAAAAGCTATCTTGAGGCAATTAGAAATAAAGTTCTCTTGCGTCTAGAAACTATCGATCTAGAACAAGAGGAGCGTCTCTGGCGGTGGCTGCTGCAACATGAAAGCCAGCATACAGAAACAATTTCTTTTGTCCTGCAACTTGGGCGTTGGCGCGATCGCGCCCCTGTAGGCGCAAGTTGGCAAAATCTTACTACTCAATCTAATTTTACCGTGCATCCTGCTCCTAATTCCTCTACAGCACCAGCTAATTGTTTAGATTCAGAAACCGTTTGTATCGAATCTGGTTTTTTTACTCAAGGAAACGATTCTATAGATGCTTTAGATAACGAACGTTCCAGTCATCAAGTCTACCTCGATACTTACTATATCGATCGCTACCCCGTTACTTGCAGACAGTACCGAGCTTTTATTGAAGCTGGTGGCTATGAAAATCCTACTTGGTGGTCTAATTCTGGCTGGCGATGGTTGCAAGTTCAGCAAGTATCTAAACCTCTATACTGGTCTGATGACCTCCGCTACGAAGATCGCCCAGTTTGTGGAATAAGTTGGTACGAAGCTGATGCTTACTCTCGATTTGTTGGAAAACGGCTACCCACTGAAGCAGAATGGGAAAAAGCCGCCGGAAATAGTACTTACCCTTGGGGAGAAGATCCACCTACCCAGAAGCATTGCAATCACGATAATGCGGTAAGTCAGACAACGCCAGTAAATGCTTACCCAGAAGGAAAAAGTATTTATGGCTGTTACGATATGCTAGGCAATGTCTGGGAATGGACATCTACAGTATTTGATAGTTATGAGGGTTTTGCTTATTATCCTTACCCCGGCTATTCTCAGGTATATTTTGATAAAGAGCATTGGGTACTAAAAGGTGGTAGTTGGGCAACTCGTCCTTGGGCGCTACGATCTAGTTTCCGTAACTGGTATCATCCTGGAGTCCGACAAATTTTAGCAGGCTTTCGTTGTGCCAGCAATTAAAGATAATTGCGATCGCTTGTTGTATGGTTTTTATTTGTGTAGCTAAAGATAGCTTGTTTCCTAAGTAGGAGTTTTAATGTCAATATCTAATACTGCAAGCGGTGATACTCATACCAATTTAGAAGACCGTTTGCAAATCGAGCATTTATTAAATGCTGCAACTTTATCCGCTTCCACCCTTACCGAAAAAAGCGATGTTATTGCTGGATTAACTCAAAAGCCTAAATCTATTCAAGCTCGTTACTTTTACGATGACTGCGGTTCGCAACTATTTGAGCAAATTTGCGACTTGCCAGAATACTACCTGACGCGCACGGAAACAGCTATTTTGCAAGAATGCGCCAAGTCTATCGCCCAAATTACCGGGGCTTGCGAGCTTGTAGAATTAGGTAGCGGTAGCTCGACCAAAACCCGCATTTTACTAGATGCTTACAATCAATTAGGCTATCCTCTACGCTATCAGTCTATTGATGTCAGTGCAGGTATATTAGAAAGCAGTGCTAAAGCGCTTTTGGCGGATTATCCATCTTTACAAGTCCGCGCTCTTGTTAGTACCTACGAACTTGCTTTAAAACAATTAACACCCTCTCCTTTACCCAATCGCGTCCTTTGTTTTATTGGTAGTTCTTTAGGCAATCTCAACGAGCAAGAGTGTCAAGTATTTTTTGCCCAAATTACCAAAGCTCTGCAAAGAGGCGAATACTTTTTATTGGGTATAGACGTGCATAAGTCAACCGATGTATTAGAAGCTGCTTATAACGATAGTCTTGGCGTTACCGCAGCTTTTAATCTTAATATACTCAACCACTTAAATCAGCGCTTTGATGGCAATTTCGATCTAACGCAATTTGAACACTTAGCTTTTTATAATCAAACCCAGCGCCAAATTGAAATGCACCTGCGGAGTTTGCGATCGCAAAAAGTGACATTAAATGCAATAGATTTAACTATCGACCTAGCACCGGATGAAACTATCCTTACAGAAATCTCCCGCAAATTTGACTTAGAGCAAATTGGGCAAGAATTGCAAGCGCATGGATTAAAAACGATTCGCGTCTGGACAGATCCAAAAGAGCAGTTTGGCGTGCTACTTTGTCGATTGCTCGACTAGCTCGTTATTAAATTCATTGACTGGGCGCAATTTCAATTCTTTCGACTCCGAGCGAGGTATTAAGTTAAATACTTCGCGCAATTTGTCGTCTACTTCCTCGTAAGGTACTTGTCCTTGTTTGTCAAATACTACCTTACCGGCTTTATCTAATATCACCACTTGAGGCACGATATCTTTGTAGTAGTACCCTGCTTCAGTCGGCTTATAGCTGCTTTGGATGGGAATTGCATCTACATTTACAGGGATAATATCGGCGGCGCGTCCGTAAAAAGCCTGCATATTAGAAACAACGATCGCATACTGCTTGCAATCGCTGCTATCATCGACATAATAAACTAATATCGTTGGTTTATCTCCAGCTATAGACTTTGCCAAAGTCACTTTAGGCGGAACTAAAGAGCCATTTCCCCCATATAACACAAAAATATTTCCTTCAAAGCGATCGCTGTCGATCTCTGCGTTAGCAACGGGCATTCCTAGTAACAATAAGCACATTACTAACATCAAAATAAAAGTCAGATGTTGCCGAATAACCGTCAATTTTTTTAGAAAATTCATCAAAAAGTCAGCCCAATTAAGTAATAGTTCTTACAGTTAAAAGCTGTAAATGCGATCGTTATAACTCGCTCTGCGG
>JAPJOW010000096.1 GCA_030826005.1 Aliterella sp. RAGGC_92 | reverse complement strand
AATAAAAGTAGGTCTTATTTTAAATTGGGGTTCAGCAGTATTAGCAAATCAGCTTTGTGAAGCTAGTTCAAACGATCGCAAATTTTATGTTTTTAAAGGAGTAGTATTAGTAAATGTTATGCTTGCCCCTAAAAACTTGCGCTCAAAACCTGAAATTGGCATTATATATATATCTAGATTAAATACACCTTTAGCAGTTGTCCATTGAGTATTTTTAATTTCAACTCGACACCGATTTCGTAAACTCTGCTCTAGTTTTAAATTCAGTTCAACAAACTGAGCCAGTGGCGGTGCTTTTTGCAGTAGATGACCTAAATTGCTATTTGATAAATTCAATAAAGTTCTAGCGCTTTGATTTGCTGCAAGTAAGATGCCGTCTCCACTGACAATTAATTGAGCAAGAGGATGAGTTTCAAAAGCAGATTGCCAAATATTTTTAGAATTTAGATTGGTGGTATTTGCTTGGTAGCTTTTGTTGCTCAACATCATGACATCGTTAGATTTTAACTTAGCTCCTTTACTAAAAATACGATGCTTGATACTAACAGGAGAAAACAAAAACGAACGACTAACTAAAGTTTCTGCTTTGCCAAGAAACATAAAACCAAAGTTCTTTAAAGCAAAATGAAAGCGAATTAGAATTTTTACTTGCGCCTCTTGATTGAAATACATGAGCGTATTGCGACATACCAATAAATCGAGCTTAGAAATAGGCGCGTCTTCAAGCAAGTTGTGACGAGCAAAAATTACTCGGCGGCGCAGTGCGGGATTGAAAACATAGCCTTGGGGAGTTGGCTCAAAATATTTATTTAAAAGTCTAGAGGGGATACCTGCTACATCAGACTTAGTATAACGGTGCTGTCTTGCTTGCCTTAAAGCAGCTTCATCAACATCGGTAGCATAAATTTGGACTTGCTGCAAGTATTGTTCCATCCCCAAAGCTTCAACAAATAAAAGTGCCAAAGTATAAGCTTCTTCCCCCGACGCACAACTAGCGCTCCAAATGCGGATTGGTTCGTGAGGTTTTTTTCTGCTAATAATTTTGGGGATAACTTCGTCAGCTATATATTCCCAAGCGTCGGGATCGCGAAAAAAGCCTGTAAAATTAATAAAAATCGTATCAAGCAAACTCGTAAGCTCGTCAGGGTGATGTTTGAAATAGTCCAAGTAGCTGCTATAACTACTAATGCCAATCTGACGCATTCTCACTGCGAGTCGGCGTTTCAAGGTTGAGTGCTTGTAGACAGTTAAGTCGCAGCCTTGGTTTTGCTTGAGGTATTCTAGAAAAATGTCAAGTTCGCGATCGCTCATTGTTTAGTAAACATTCGTATTTACCAATAGCTGCAATAACCCCAAAAATCTCAGCTTTTTGGTTTCTTGCGCTCAAATACTTATTTTAGGCTAATGCAAACGTTTACGTTTAGATATTAGCAACCGTAAAACTTTTGATAATTAAGTTTTGCCTAGCGCAAATTTTATTTATACTTAGGTTGTGATATTCTTATTTAAAAACTCCACAACTTCTTTAACTTTTATTTCATCGACATAATCACCATCGTGCATAAATAAGTTTTGAAAAGGTAGATTTTTTCGCTCGAAGGCTTTTTCTAAAGCTACTACAAATTGAACTACATCTAAAGACTCAAAAGCTAAATCTTCCATCAATTTAGTTTCTGCGCCAATTTCGTTAACATCATCCAACTCCCAATCAGCAATCATGTCTTGAAGAACAGTAATTACTTTTAGTTGGATAGATTCAGTGTTTAATACAGACATTTTGTTTCCTCTCGGTTAGATTAAATTATCTTTGACAAATAGCCACAACTTCGTGCTGTTCAAAATATATGTTACTTGTAAAAGTTTCATTTGCATAAAAAATCGTAATTTGTTGAGTTAGTACGTCATAACTTATTACTTGCCATTGTTTGGGATTACCTTGTAAGCCTATTCCTGCGGCTTTTGCGGCGGCTTCTTTCGCACACCAAGCGCCAATTAATAAAGCTGGATTTTGTTGGGCTGACTGTGCTAATATATCGAATTCTTGCAAGCTAAAAGCAACATCGTGCCAATCATCTGTACGGACTCCATTTAACTTTTGGGTATCAATACCAACTTGCATTCCTGGCGTACAAACCGCCGCAACATAGTAGTCTTGACTATGGCTAATTGAGATATCGGGTAACTGCGTTATTGCTGCTAATTCTGGACAATATACCCAAGGTTTACCAGTAATTGTCGGTAAAATTTGCACATCTATAGGCGCAAGTTCTAAATTAAATCGTTCTTTCGCCCACTGACGAATAGCATCTTTAGCAACAATTCTCCCTAGCAACCATTCGGTGCGCCGCAAACCTTTTTCTGGCAAACTATACCAAAATTCTCGCTCTTGTCTATTTAAAACTAAATAGGCAATTGTTAGTTTAATAATCCCGCTCAATTCATCTAAAAACTTTGCGGGTAATTCTGTTAAGCGCCGACACAAAATATTAGGCTCGTTTTTGATGTAAGTGTCAGATAAATAAGCGCTATAGGGAGCAGCAAAACATTCGTGATATTTGGGCGTTAGAGTAATAAATACTTCTTGCAATCCTTCAATTCGAGCGATTGTATTACCCGTACCATCAATAAATTCAAAGGTTGATTCTATTTGTCTTTCGTTATTAAAATTCATCCTCCCTTGAGCAATTACCGAACTTCCCGGTGCTAATAACTTGTACTGCTCAAAAGTAGTCATTTGAAAAGGGAAAGTATGAAAATTCATTCCGACTAATTCTGCAACCCAGTAAGCAACTAATTGCGCCGCCGCATCTAGTAGCGGTGCATCTATTTGAAAGACAGGCTGATAAATGTGACTAAAAAAGTTATCAATTCCTAAAACTTCTAAATTGGCTTCAATTCCATTTTTGCCAACTTGACGAATATGTTTTACCCCTTGAAAGCTAATGCCGTGAAACATCCCTGTAGTGTATAATTCCTCATCTGTCCACGAGTAATTTTTAGAATTATCGAGAGCAAAACTTGTTGGCGTAGGCGCAGGTAAAAATTGGCTAGATAGCTTAACAATACCTGCAAAAACTAAAACGCGATCGCCTGTTTCAATATTTACTTGAAACAACTGCACGTCAGTAATGTTAATATCTGTGCTAGATTTTTGAGCAATAACATCTATAACTAACTGCTCTGTTTCTAATGCCAGCCAAGAATAACTACGAATATTATAAATGCCTACTACGCATTTATTATTACCATCTAAATAAGCCGCAGCTTCAGCGATAATTTCCATACTAACTGCAAAGGGAATCACCGGAAGTGGAATTAATTCTGGATGTAGCTGAGAAGTTTTACCCCCTAAAGTGTGGTCGTAAAGAAAAATATCGTTTTCTATTGTAAAGATTCTCTGGCAGTAGAGGTATTGTTCGTTTTGCTCAATTATTTGCCCCAAAAGCGGAAAATATTGTTGAATATCACAGTCATAACTAATATCAGTTGATTCTAGAGAAAATAAGCTAGTAGCTATTCTACTTTGACTAGATAAAAATTCTTGCATCAAGTCAAAATGCGTACTTAAAGCTGCAAATTGAGGATCGACTTGCGACTCAAAATCTACATTTTCTGCTCTTGACGGTAAAATATTAATTGAAATTTCTGGAGGATGCGAATTAGGTAAAGGTAGAGGTGCGGAAGGTGCTATTTCATCAGGAGATGCGATCGCGCACTTTGCACTTGACACGCTAGAATTTAATTTATTTTGTATATTTGCGATCGTTTCTGGCGACAACTGCATTACAGGCATAGTCATATCGAGTACTGGGGTGATTGCTGTATTCCCATAAGTCGCCGCATCGAGACTAATTGCATTTATTTTTCGGCTTTGATATAAAGCTTTAGTATCCGTTGCTATATCGCTCGTAAATAAGCGTGCTAGTAAGTGTTGCAGTTGCTCTAAACCTGCTCGGCGTTGGGTATTGCTGGCTAAAGCTAAATGTTCGCGTTTGGAGAGAGTATCATCGACAAAAGCCGTCAAGCTACTACTTGGCCCGACTTCAATAAACGTCCGTACTCCCTGCTGATAAAGCTTTTCTATCGTATCTCTAAATTTGACTGTACAAGACCACTGCTGGGCTGCTAAATTACGAATTGCGACTGGATCGGTCGGAAAAGCATCCATTGTCGCGCAACTATACAAACAAGTATGACTTTCACCAATATCTAAAGCATCGTAGTAAGGATAAAGCGCCGCAACAACTTGTTTAAATAATGGTGTATGATAAGCGCGATCGAAAGGCAAAAGCGAACAAATACCGCCCGATTCTCTAATTAAACTTGCAGCTTTATCAATATCTTCGGCGTTACCAAACAACACGACTTGATTTGGACAGTTATCCATAGCTATATATAACGAGCCTTGACGCTCGACTAGCTGCTGAATTATTTTGTAGTCCACCGCGCCTACAGTTAGTAATTGTCCTGTCGGAATGCTATTATTTGCTTCTAACTGCCGATAAATTCCCAGCAGAGTTTGAATATCTGTCATTGGTTTATCGCCAGTAAAACGGACAATACCTGAAGCTACAAGCGCTGTATTTTCTCCCGTACTATGACCTACCATCAGGTCGCAGGGAATATTGAAGTCTTTGAGCAATTCATACATTCCCATGCTGGCGGTAAATACCGTTGCTGTAGCGGTATCCACCGCAAACAACTGTTGCAATGCTAGTTTTTCTTCTTCCGGTGTTAAGCCAAGCGGTGGCGGAAAAATAAATCTACTTGGTGGATGCTCTTTTGTATCAACGAAAATTTCATCCAAAAAATCAAACCATGCTCTAACTTTGGGAAAGTACAAGCAAAGGTCAGCTAACATATTTGTGTACTGCGAACCTTCGCCGGGAAATAAAAAGGCAACTTTTCCTTTGTAATTATCGACGTTGCATTCTGCGTAATAAATGCCACTACGAGTTTGAATCTGCGTCCGATTAGCGTCTTGCAGTTTTTCTACCGCAAACTTGAGCTTAGTTTGCAAGTCCGTGATATCGTTAGCAACGATCGCCAATCGATGCGTACTTGGACTTTCTTGAGCGAGAGTGTAAGCAATTTCCGCTAAAGTTACGCTATTAGTTGCAAGTAAGTTTTGAATTTTGGCAATTAATCCCAGTAGCAACCGCTTGCTGTTAGCCGAAAATATCAGTAACTCCGATGCCCATTGTTGATTGATTAAACTGATGTTTGGGCTGTTATATTCTTCTAAAACGGCATGAGCGTTAATTCCGCCAAATCCAAAAGCATTTACACCCGCACGGCGCGGAATTGCTTTATTGCCATTAATCCAGGGACGCGCTACGGTGTTGATATAAACAGAGCTTTTTTCGATACCTAGTTCGGGATTTGGGCGATCGCATAAAGTCGGCGGCAATACCTTATGATAAAGTGCCAGCGCCGTTTTAATTAAACTAGCAGCCCCCGCCGCCGGGATGCAGTGACCGATTAAAGATTTGACCGAACCGAGCGCCCGGTGGGGCATCACGCCTTGGCGCTGCCCAAAATGAGCGGTAATTGATTCAATTTCTGTCTTGTCCCCCAAAGGCATACCCGTACCGTGAGCCTCAATTAAAGTCACAGTATGGGGGTCGATATCGCTATGATTGTAAGCGCGTTGCAGCGCCATTAATTGTCCTTTTTTGCGCGGAGCAAGTAAACCCAAAGCTTTACCATCGCTAGAAGTGCCAATGCCTTTAATTACTGCATAAATGCGATCGCCATCTTTTTCAGCATCTGCAAGCCGTTTGAGCGCCAAAACCCCCAAACCTTCACTTAATAGCGTCCCATCCGCCGCGCTATCAAAAGGGCGAATATTCGAGCGCGACAAAGCATTAAGCTGGCAAAAAATCATGTGGACTTGGGGAGGTGTCGAAGCTTGTACGCCACCCGCCAGCATGAGGTCGCAGCGATTGCTAAGTAGCTCTTTAATCGCTAGTTCTACCGCAATTAATGACGAAGCACAAGCTCCATCTACCAAATAATTTGCTCCCATCAAATCTAAACGATTGGCAATTCGCCCCGTAACGATATTTGGCACTAAACCGGGGGACATTTCCGCCGTAAAAGGCGGAAGACTTGCTTTAAGTTCTTGACGAATTTGCGTTAAAGTATCGGCATCTAAATGAGGGTTGAGTTGTTGCATTAAACTCATAGTTTGGTCTACAACCATACCGTGCTGCATCCAATTGCCAAACCCGCGATTGACATAAGTACCGCGACCGAGAATAATTCCGGCTTTATGGCGATTAAACGGGCGATCCAAGTAGCCCGAATCTTTGAGTGCATCTCTAGATACTTTCAACGCCAAAAAATGGTCGGGGTCAGCACCATCCACCGAATTTGGCATAATCCCAAATTCCATCGGGTCAAACTGTGCCAAATCGCCAAGAAAGCCACCTTTAGAGGTATAAATGCGATCGTTTTGCCGAGAATCAGCGTCAAGGTAAGCATTTGCCCACTTTTTAGGAGCTTGCGTTACCGCATCAACTTTATTGAGAATATTTTGCCAATATGCCTGCATATTCCTAGCGCCAGGAAATAACGCCGACATTCCGATAATGGCAATATCAGTAGAGGTCATAATTTATTTGCTAATCGATTAAGAGTAGGACTGCTGGTACTTTCAATATCTTGGAGGTGCAAGTAAACCTTGCCCTTTGCGTCATAAAAAATCGCCTCGTAAATCAGCGCGGGACTATCCGAGCTAGGAGCAGAAGTAACCCGCCAAGCTACATTTAGAGCCGTATTAGGCTTGATAGTGCCGTAGCGCGTCACCTTGCCAAAACGAGTAGGTAGAGGAGTAGAATCAATCTGGACGCGCAGCCAAGCGATCGCAATTTGAGGAGCAGTATCAATTACCCCAGGGTCAAATAACCAACGGGAAGATGGAGGATTATTTAACCACTGTCTGGGCTGACTAGATTGTACTACCGCATCAATACCTCGTTCGTTGATACGTGCAACTTCACTTAATAGCTGAAAGCGCCGACCGTGAAATAGATATTGCTCGTAAACGGTAACTGGAGCTAAAGATTTGCCCGTAGTTAAGGGTAGTAAAGGATTTATAGGCGCATCTTGAAGCTCTAGCGCCAGGAAATAACGCCGACATTCCGATAATGGCAATATCAGTAGAGGTCATAATTTATTTGCTAATCGATTAAGAGTAGGACTGCTGGTACTTTCAATATCTTGGAGGTGCAAGTAAACCTTGCCCTTTGCGTCATAAAAAATCGCCTCGTAAATCAGCGCGGGACTATCCGAGCTAGGAGCAGAAGTAACCCGCCAAGCTACATTTAGAGCCGTATTAGGCTTGATAGTGCCGTAGCGCGTCACCTTGCCAAAACGAGTAGGTAGAGGAGTAGAATCAATCTGGACGCGCAGCCAAGCGATCGCAATTTGAGGAGCAGTGTCAATTACCCCAGGGTCAAATAACCACTGGGAAGATGGAGCATTATTTAACCACTGTTCGGGCTGGCTAGATTGTACTACCGCATCAATACCTTGCTCGTTGATGCGCGCGACTTCAGTTAATAGCTGAAAGCGCCGACCGTGAAATAGATACTGCTCGTAAATGTTAACTGGAGCTAGAGATTTGCCCGTAGTTAGGGGTAGTAAATGATTTATAGGCGCATTTTGGAGTTGAGCCTGCAAAACTACCGTAGCTCGATAGTAAGGAATGCGGCGTACAGGATCGAGAATTTCTACACTTATTTCTAAACCCTCCGCATCCGCATGACTAGCAGCGCGAGCAGAAAATAGCACGGAAGTACCTTTTTCCTCTAACACCAATCCACGCAAAACTCGTAATTCGTGAACTTCCGCTACTACCCATTCAGACCAAGCCGATTGTACAAACTCCGCTATCCACTCCAAAGCTACCGCCGCCGGAACAACAGGCTTACCATCTAAACAGTGATCTCGCAGATAAGGATCGCTCGCTAAAGAAAAAGTATGCTCTAAAGTAACCGTACTATTGGGCTGTAACTGAGGTTGAGTTGTCAGGAAGGGAAAGCCAGAATTAACTACTTCCTCAGAAATTAACCATTGTCCTTGTTGCGCTTCTTCCCGTTCCCAAGGAGCTTCCCCCGCAACAACTTCTACATCTATTGTTGAGCCGTAACGCAATTCGTTCGCAAAAAACTGACGACCCGCAGCTATAGAAATTGGTATTACCCCCCGCTCGATAAACTGACGTTTTACTTCTTCATTCGCCATACCAGGACTATCCCAAGGGCCCCAATTAATCGCAACAACGCGGGCATTTGACCATTTTTGCTGCATTTGCCAAGCAAAACGATTCATGATTTCATTAGCTGCGGCATAATCTCCTTGACCGCGATTGCCATAGCGCCCAGCCACCGAACTAAATAAAACTAATAACTGTAAATCCGATTTTAAATGGCGATTGAGAATAAAAGTACTATCAACCTTCGTGTCAAAAACCGCATCAAAAGAAGCAACACTCTTATCAACAATCAACTTATCTTCAATAATTCCCGCTCCGTGAATAACCGCATCTAAGCGACCGTAGCGATTGTAAATGTTATCGATAAAAGAGCCGAAAAGTTCATCGCGCACATCAAGCGCCAAATACTCAACAATTGCCCCTGAGGTGCTTAATTGCTCCAAATTGTTACGAATAGTGCGATCGCGCAATATCCCATCTATTTGTTTTTCTATTTGTACGGGAGTTAATGCTAATCCTTGGTTTAAAAACACTTGGCGCAAAGCCGTGCGATCGCAAATTCCCTCCGTCAGCACCGATTCGGCTGCTGGCAAGGGGGATTTGCCAACTAAAATCAATTTCATCCCCGGTACTACTAATTCCCGCGCAATTTCTGCCGTAATTCCTCTAGCACCGCCCGTAATCAAAACAACCCAATCTTTACTTGGAATAAGCCCCAATCCAGCTTTTTCTAGGCTAGAGTCAAGCGCCGTATGAAAAACCGTCCTTACCCCTTGACGATAGCCAACTTCCAACCGTCCCCCCGGTAAGAGCAGTTCGCGCACGGCAATTTGCGCCATTTCCTCCGCCGACAGCCTAGCATCTAGATCGAGGGCTTTAGCGCTAACATCAGAACGCTCTTTAACCAAAGTTTTTAATAAACCATTACCAGCACCACCCGTAGGCAAGCCCGGACTGCAATTGCGATCGCGTCCAAAAGCTCCACCTAACAAAGAAGCCGCCAAAACCCTTATTCCAGCAGACTTTTCTAAACCCGCCTTCAGCAATTGAAACAAACTTTTAGTCTGTACTTGAGTATAGTAACGCCAGTCCGCTAACTGTTCTGGCATTGATACCTTAGCTAGGGGTGACAGGTGAACGATGCCACTAAATGCGCCTATTCGAGCCACAAAGCGAGATAATTCATCCGGGGAAGTCAAAACCGCTTCGCTAATAATCTCTGTTTTAGCTCCTTGTTGCTGTAACAAAGATGCAACTAACGGCGCTACCCCTAAAGAATCGGCAGTAATGAGAAATAACCCTCTAGGAGCAACCATCGCTAATTCTTTTAGTGGTTCAATTTGCGCTCGAATTAAGTAGCGCGGGAGAAGCTCGCCGATGCTTGCGACTTTCCCAGGCTGTTAGCCTCGCTCTGTAACAAGGCTTCTACTACTTGACTTAGAGTTTTGATCCGCGTAAAACTGTCCATTCTGTTGCGCACATCTGAGGCGAAGGGTTCGGGAAGATTTTTTTGCAAGCTGCCAAAAATTTCCACGCGTTTAATTGAATCTATCCCCAGTTCTGCTTCCATATCTTGATTTAAACCAAGCATTTGCGGCGGATAGCCCGTGCGATCGCTAACTAATTTAAGCAATGTTTGTGTCAGTTTCTCCCGATCCATTGCAAGAGGAGCTACAGGCATCTCTTGTACGCGTTCTACCGGAGGCGGGCTAACTACCACTGGGGGACTTGTAACGATTTCTTTTACAGGCGCACTATAACTATTTGTGGGAGCAATCGCTTGATGTCCGTTTGTCCCATTTGTGGGAGCAATCGTTTGATGTCCGTTTGTCCCATTTGTGGGAGCAATCGCTTGATGTCCATTTGTCTGAGCAATTACTCCATTACTTCTAACTTGCGGCACGTAACCACCTTGAGTAGCCCCAAGAAACTGTTTCATTACTTGTTCTTGGACGGTGAGAAACTGCCGCATTGTTTCTTGATATGCCTGGTAAGCAGCTAAAGCGGTTTCTGCGGGCATAGACGGGCGATTGGGTGCAACTTGAGGATGATTTGAAATATATTGTTGAGAATTCATAGTTGGGGGTGGCGTTATTTGCTGAACAGGGGCAGTTTGGAGAGTAGCTTTTGGCGCTGGGGGAGTAGTTTTTGGCGTAGTCGGTTCGGAAACTTGCCCATTTTTTTTAGCTAAGGAAGCAGTCTCTTGATTCAGTGGTGGGAGAGCGCCGCTATAACCTACTTCCTCAGAAATCGGTCTAGCACTACCCCCATTAATCAACCAAGTTGTAGGCGGATTGGGTAGTTTGCACGTCGAGGCAACTAGGTTTGTTAAATCTAGCTGTTGCACTTCGCGCCCGGCAAACAAGGCACTTAACTGCATATCGACTCCGCACTTTATTAGTATTCCCAAAGCTGAGAGCAAACCTCGCATTCCTCCACCTTGTCCATCCAAAGACACGGCAGTATGCTCTTTATTGGCTAAAATTTGCCCAACTAAGTTTGTGAGAATATTTTTTGGACCTAGCTCGACAAAAATTCGCGCTCCATCAGCATACATAGCGTTGATTTGGCTCATAAACTGCACTGGATTTAGCAATTGCTTGGATAATTGCCCGCGAATTACATCTACATCCAAGTCATAGGGGAGGGCGGTAGAGTTGGCATAAACGGGGATGCGGGGAGACTGCATTTTGACATTGGCGATCGCCGGAATTAAAGCGGACTGAGCCGAAGCTACTAATACCGAATGAAAAGCCCCAGCTACAGGTAATAACCGCGCGACAATGCCTAGTTTATTTAAGCGCTCTACTACTTCTGCGACCACAGGTTTATCTCCAGAAATCACGCATTGTAAAGGCGCGTTTTGATTAGCAATTACTACGCCTGTTGTTCCCTGCAAGTGCTTGAGTAAGTCTTCGCGCGTAGCTTGTACGGCGGCCATTGCCCCAATAGAAGCACCGCAGGCTTCCGCCATTACTCGTCCCCGCGTTGCTGATAGCTGCAAAAAGTCGGCTCGTTCTAAAACTCCGGCGCAGTGTAAAGCTGCATACTCACCGTAGCTATGACCGCACGCCATACTAGGAACAATGTTTAATCGCTGTACCAGATCCATAAATCCAACTTCAATAGCACCAATTGCTGGTTGAGCAATTTGGGTATCCATTAGCAGTTTTTGGTCAATTTTTTCTTGCTCGTCGCTGTAGCTGCTAGGAGGATAGATAAACTGGCTCAAAAGCTTATCAAAGCAAGACTGTAACTGGCGATCGGCAGTTTCGATGCTGGCACGAATTTCCTCAAAATACAGCGCTGCTTCCCTAGCCATATTGGGATACTGCGCTCCTTGTCCGGGAAATAAAAATGCAATTTGGGGCGAAAGAGCAGGAAAGTTTTTGTTTAGCTGAATGTGTGGCGGTAACTCTTGGTTGTGCAAAACTAGCTCTAAAGCTGTTTTTAATTGCTGCAAGTCTTCTGCCACTATTGTTAAACAAATTCCTGCTTGCTTTTGAAACTTGAGGGCGTAGCTGTAAGCTAGATCGGCAAGGCGCGGTTCTGCACCAGTATTTAGAGATGCAAGTAAGCTAGTTATTTCTTTAATTAAAGCTTCATAACTAGGTCCGCACATTACTATTAGTTCGCTCGACCACTCTTTCGCTCCGGGCGCAGTAGGTTTAAATTCACCTGCGTGTTCTTCTAGTACCGCATGAAAATTTGTCCCTCCAAAGCCAAAAGCGCTTACACCCCCGCGACGCGGACGATCGGGCGACTTTAACCAAGGACGCGCTTCTTTTAATAAATAAACTGGACTATCCAGATCGAGTATTGGTTCTAAGGGATCTTCGACATTTAAGTGCGGTGGCAAAACTTTGTGATGCAGCGACAGCGCAACTTTAATTAATCCAGCTATTCCTGCACTGCTTTTAGTGTGTCCAATGGCAGTTTTAACCGAACCAATTGCACAAGACTTCGCCGCCGCATTTTCTGCTTTTAAGGTCGTCAAAGTAGTTTCAAGCTCGGCGCGATCGCCTGCAACAGTTCCCGTACCGTGTGCTTCGTACATTCCCAAGGTATTTGGGGAAAAGCCGGCTTTGCGATAAGCTCTTTGCAGCGCCCGCATTTGTCCGATGGGTCTCGGTGCGGTCATACCCAAAGCTTTACCATCGCTAGACCCGGCGACAGATTTAATTACCGCATAAATGCGATCGCCATCTCTTTGTGCGTCTGCTAACCGTTTTAAAACTACCATCGCAATTCCTTCGCTAATAGCAATTCCATCGGCAGTTTTATCAAAACTACGGGATTTGCCGCGCGGCGATAGAGCTTGAGTTTTACTAAAACATAAGTAAGCAAAGGGGCTTTGTCCGGTATCGACACCCCCGGCAATCACTACATTGCTGCGTCCTGTTTCTAATTCTTTGACAGCTAAATCTATTGCCGCTAAAGAAGACGCGCAAGCCGCATCTACTGTAAAGTTCGAGCCGCCCAAATCGAAGCGGTTAGCCACTCTCCCCGCAAGGACGTTTAATAATAAACCGGGGAAGGATTCTTCCGTCCATTCTGGCAAACGCTGCCAAACTTCAGGACTTGGATTATCAACTACGCGAAAAATTTCGGCACGAGTTGCGTACTGTCCCCCCAAGTCGCCAATTCCGCCCCCAGCACCCAATATTACGGAGGTATTTTCTTTGTCAAAGTTACCCTCAGCATAGCCCGCATCTTCTAGGGCGCGGCGCACGGCTTCCAAAGTTAATAACTGAGCAGGTTCAATTGATTTGAGGGCTTTGGGCGGAATGCCATAACGCAAGGGATCGAAAGCTACATCGTCTAAAAAGCCGCCCCATTTTGAGTAAACTTTATCTTTCGCTTGGGGGTCAGAGTCGTAGTATAGGTTCAAATCCCAACGTTCGGAGGGGATTTCTGTTATCGCATCTACTTTTTGAATAATATTTTGCCAAAATTGTTCGGGCGCTTGACTTCGCGGTAGCAAGGTACTTATGCCGATAATCGCAATATCTGAAGGCTGACTTGCTACGGTGTTGCTTGACTTATCTGCTACATTTTCAGCTAAAAATTCGTGACTTTTTTCTGCTACTTGGGCGTGCAATTCTCGGATGCTCCCTACTTGATGCTGTAGGGTAGCTACTTGTCCGATCATGTACATTCCGTCACTAATTTGGCGTTCTACATCAACATTTACAATTAAGCTGTTTTCATCGCGCATCAATCCTTTGGATGCTATTCTCAGTCGCCCCAAAGTTAAATCTTCTAGAATGTTTTTAATTTCTTCGCTGTCATGACCATCGGCCACCAAATGCCTGCGCGTTTGATAAAATTCTTCAGCAAAGGGAGTAACAACGCAACGGCTGGCATGACCGGGGCCTGTTTCTAAGTTGATCGTCCGAGTACAAGCAATTGCTTGATTTTGAAACTCAGGTGCGATCGCACCGCAAGCTACGGCTTCCTTTGTAAATAAATAAGCTGTACCCATAAGTACGCCTATTTTCACCCCGCGCGCGGCTAGAGGAGATGCCATCGCGCTTACCATTGCGGCGGAGCGTGCGTCGTGAATGCCACCAGCAAATAGGATGTGGATATCGCCCGCTACTTCTAGCGGTACTTCCAGGAGGAGGGCGATCGCGTTTTCCCACAAGACAAAGCTGCTTAGTGGCCCGACATGACCGCCACATTCGCGCCCTTCAAATACAAAGCGTTTTCCTCCTTGCTCCAAAAATAGTTTTAATAGTCCAGGCGTAGGGACGTGAATGTAAGTTGCAATCCCCATTGCTTCTAGTTGAAAAGCTTGATCGGGTCTACCGCCAGCAATGAGGGCAAAAGGTGGTTTATATTGCTTAATTTCGTTAATTTGTTCGGCTCTTAGAGCTTGAGACGCAAAACCTAATAGCCCCACACCCCAGGATCTATTACCTAATAATTGTTGGGTGTTTGCTAATAGTTCTTTTACTTGCGTTCCTTTCATGAGCGCCAAAGCAAGTAAGGGCAATCCCCCAGCTAAGGATACGGCATTAGCAAACTCTGCGGTATCGCTAACTCTAGTCATTGGCCCTTGGACGATGGGATATTGGGTTTTATGAGCGATCGCCAAAGGTGCATCTGTACTCAAAACCTGCAATGAATTAGCTACTTCTATTTGCTCTATGCTTGCCTGTAAAATTGCTTGGACGAGTTTCCCTGTAGTTTGATAGCGACTTCGCAGCCTTGCTGCCATACTTACAGCTTGCCCGATTGGATAAGCTATTTTTCCTGGCGTTCCCCAGCCAATTAGAGGTTGCGCTTGCTTTTGCCAAGTTTTAACTAATTCTTGTTTTTGGTCTACTTGTTCTGCTAGTTGTTGCAATTGATTAATAACTGCAAAACCAGGGCGTGACAACACGCGACAACTAGCATTTAATCTTTCTCCAATTAGGATTGCTTCGGAGCCGCTCAGGTTAGTTAAATGCTGCTGCCATTTTACAGGTAAGGGAGACTCTGGCATCAACCATAGTTGATCGTCTAAAATTACCCCTGCCGCCCCTGCTGCCCGACACGCCGCCGCCGTATGTACTCCAATGCCACCTTGAACAATTACAGGCATTGATTGTTTTGCGAGTAATTTCTGCGCGAGGATGAATGCCGCATCTTCACTTACCCAACCTCCGCTTTCGTTTCCCCGTGCTACCAAGCCAGTAATTTCTGCTTTTTTAGAGTAATTTTCTATTAGTTCAAGCTGCTTAATATCAATTATTTCTACTAACAAACGGCGCGACGGGCTGACGGGGAGAAATTGCAGTTGTTCTAAGTCTCCACTCACGATTAACCAGTGAGGAACTTGGCTAATTTTTGCTAATAATGGTTCGCTTGTAACGATTTGCTCGGCTTTTAAGCGCAACCCTATCCCACCAGAGGAGCTTGATAATTCTAATAATTTATCTAAGTTTTTTTGGGCTAAATCTAGTTCGTTATCAAGGCAAAACTCTAAGTCTAATACACCTACTCCACTAGCTCTATTTGTGGCGATCGCTATCCCACAATGAGCCATGCCAATTGGATTAAGTGAAAAACAAGTAAATTTCATAATTTGGTTGCCTTATTATAGATAACGATGTTTAACGTTTAGGCATATAATTACTTAGAACTTTTATTTTATTCGTTCTGAGCATTTTCATTGCCAATATTGACATTAAAAATTAGTTGCCAAGTTATTAAAACTTCAACTTTTTCATAAAATTTATTTGTCAGAGACAAATATTTATATTGCTGTTAATTTTTCTCTATTTTGTTTAATACAACCTTTAGCCTGGTATGTATTGATACATACAATCTTAATCAAATTCCCGATTACTTACCTATAAATTTATAAATTTAGAT
>JAPJOW010000095.1:6326-15599 GCA_030826005.1 Aliterella sp. RAGGC_92 | reverse complement strand
CTATAGATTTGTAGTCAGAGATACAATTTGCCGAGTAAGTTTTTGCTTTTATTAGTTACAAGCAAATTTTTTGTAATTGTAAAATAGCAATACAAAAATATTTGATTATATTCGTGTGAGCTATCAATCCAATAGAATCCATACAAGATTTAGTTAGGATTCAAAAGCTTAATTCCTACAGAGATAGCGATCGCCTCCAACAAGCAAACAAACAGGAGTGTATATGCCAGAAGTACTGTTTAAAGTTGACTTAAACAAGCCAATGACAGAACAAGATGCGGTGGGACATAATCGTTGGCATCCTGATATTCCAGCAGTAGCTTCTGTTAATCCTGGTACAGTATTTCGGATTGAGTGTAAAGACTGGACGGATGGACAAATTCACAATAATGATAGTCCTGAAGATATCCGTACAGTTAATTTAACTATTCCCCACGTCCTAAGCGGCCCAATTCACGTAAACGGTGCAGAACCCGGCGACTTGCTAGTTGTAGATATTTTAGACGTGGGAACTTTGCCAAGTTATGAATGGGGTTTTACAGGGATTTTTGCTAAAGAAAATGGCGGCGGTTTTTTAACAGAACATTATCCGACAGCGCAAAAAGCAATTTGGGATTTGCAAGGAATTTACGCGCGCAGTCGTCACATTCCCGATGTTAAATTTGCTGGGATTCCCCACCCCGGATTAATTGGCTGCGCTCCTTCCCATGAATTGCTGGCTACTTGGAATAAACGCGAAGCGGAGTTAGTCGCCACCGATCCTAACCGCGTACCAGCTTTAGCATTACTCCCCACTCCAACGGATGCAATTTTAGGTTCTCTCAAAGGTGGAGAATTTGACCGCGTAGCTCAAGAAGCTTGCCGCACTATACCACCCCGCGAACATGGCGGAAACTGCGATATCAAAAACTTATCTAAAGGCTCAAAAGTTTATTTTCCCGTTTACGTTGAAGGTGCGAAGCTTTCTATGGGAGATATTCACTTTTCCCAGGGTGACGGAGAGATTACTTTTTGCGGCGCGATTGAAATGGCTGGCTACCTTGACTTGCACGTAGAAATAATTAAAGGTGGCGTAGAAAAGTACGGGCTAATTAACCCCATATTTAAACCAGGCCCCGTCCAGCCTCAATACTCAGAATTTTTGGTATTTGAAGGGATATCTGTAGATGAATTTTCCGGCAAACAGTATTATTTAGATGCTCATGTTGCCTATCGTCGCGCTTGCTTAAATGCGATCGCTTATTTCCAAAAGTTTGGTTATACAGGCGAACAAATTTATTTACTACTAGGTTCTGCGCCTGTAGAAGGACGAATTAGCGGCATTGTAGACATTCCCAACGCTTGCTGTACGATCGCCGTACCGACGGCAATTTTTGAGCGTAACGTCCTGCCTACATAAGTTAAGTTGCCCAATTCTTGCACTCGCCTAAATTCCCTAATATTTTCCCCCCTTTTTCAAGCGGGGATCTCCAAACATATAAGTTCAACAATTAAGAAAATAGCAAATCATGCCTTTGTACGATTTTCGTTGTGAAACTTGCGGCATATTTGAGCAAAGCCGCAGCATTCAACAGACAAGCGAACCGATGTTTTGCCCGACTTGCAATACTATAGCCAAACGCCTAGTTTCGGCAGTAGGTATCCTCAAAACACCCACCCAATTAAGCAAACGAGTCGAACAAAGCTCCGAACCGCGCGTAGTTCAGCGCCAACAGCACAATCATTCAACCCACAAACACAACCACCATCACGGACGACCTTGGGCGATCGGTCACTAATAAAATTCCCAATTACTGTTAAGATGAATCTCTGCTAGTGCATCCCGGTCTGTTGCTGGCGGATTGGAGTTGCTGATCTCAGCTACCCTAAGAAGCCAAAAATTTATTGCTCTTAGACTGGTCTCAAACATTTGCGTTGAGTAGGGGCATCACTAGGAGCAATTGCATCTATGACATTTTCTCACCTCGGTCTTACCAAGGAATTGCTACGGGCGATCGCCGAGCAAAATTACACTGAGCCAACCCCCATACAACAGCAAGCAATTCCGGCTATTTTGCAAGGCAAAGATGTTTTCGCCAGCGCCCAAACCGGAACGGGCAAAACGGCAGGTTTCACTTTACCTTTATTGCAACTCCTCAATAATACTAGCTCTAGCAGAGGCGATCGCACTCCCCGCGCCTTGATCCTCATTCCCACCCGCGAACTAGCGCAACAGGTCGGCGATAGCGTCAGAGCCTACGGAAAACACCTATCTTTGCGCTCGGCGGTCGTCTACGGAGGTATGGGAATTAGACCGCAAATTCAAACGTTGCGCCAAGGTGTTGATATTGTCGTTGCTACTCCCGGTCGCTTAATTGACCACTTAGAGCAAAAAAACATCGACTTGTCCCAAATAGAAATCCTCGTATTAGATGAATGCGATCGGATGTTGGATATGGGCTTTATCCACGATATCCGCAGAATTTTGGCAAAATTGCCCGCATCTCGGCAAACGCTAATGTTTTCTGCTACGTTCTCTAAAACAATCCAACAACTTGCCAATACCTTGCTGAAGTCTCCGACTTTAATTGAAGTTGCTTCGCGCAATACCGCCTCCGAGCAAGTAGAACAAGTCGTTCACTTAGTAGATCGCGATCGCAAGCGGGAGTTACTGGCTTATAAAATTAGTTTTTATAACTGGAAACAAGTCCTCGTTTTTACGCGCACAAAACACGGTGCAAGCCGTTTAGCCGATCAGCTTGCCAAAGACGGGTTAAAAACTGCGGCGATTCATGGCAACAAAAGCCAAGCCGCCCGCATG
The DNA here is from genome assembly GCA_030826005.1 of Aliterella sp. RAGGC_92. Lineage (GTDB taxonomy): Bacteria > Cyanobacteriota > Cyanobacteriia > Cyanobacteriales > Chroococcidiopsidaceae > Aliterella. Next base: position 12,799 of record JAPJOW010000095.1, on the reverse strand, counting down.
AAAGCTTTGAACGATTTTAAGCTGGGCAAGGTGCGAGTATTAGTTGCAACAGATGTGGCATCCAGGGGACTAGATATCGAACAGCTTCCTTATGTAGTCAACTTTGAACTACCTAACGTCCCAGAAGATTATGTGCATCGTATTGGGCGTACAGGACGCGCCGGGAAGGAAGGACGCGCCATTTCTTTAGTTTGCAAAGATGAATATCCATTTTTGGATAGCATCGAAAAATTGATGGGGCGCACCATTGTTAAAGAAGTAGTTCCAGGATACGAGCCAATCTCTATACCCAATTTAGAAACAGCGCAACCGCAGCCTAAACGCTCTAAGCAACGTCGTAGTAACTGGGCATCTCAAACGCAGTCTAAACCTACCCCCAGCAAAAAGCCTACTAGGGGAAATGGCACTCAAAAACGATTGCATAGCGTGTAAGTTTTAGAGAGGTGCGATCGTTAAATACTAAGTTGCCCAATTCTCTATTAGACTTTTGTAAGAAGTCTAAACAACTTTTTTCTTTAGTCGGCTTAAGCCGACTTTAGCTATAAGACTTGCGGGTTTTAACCCTAGGCGGGCTAGAATGATTTTTTTATAAATCGATACTTTTGCAAAAAGTCTATTTACTACTTTTGATTAGAATATAGCAATCCTAAATCAGTCGTGAACAGCAAGAGGGTTTCGCCCCCTAACCCCCAACCTTGGGGGGACAAGACTCTTAGCCACCTCCAATTGGGGGTTGGGGGCTATCCATATTTCATAACTCAAATAGGATTGCTATATGTCTAAAAAGTATTAACTATCCGGCATTCGCCCCCTAAATCCCCCAAATATGGGGGACTTCAACCTAATTTCCCCCCAAAGTTGAGGGGGCTAGGGGGGCAGTGCTAGAATCGCTTACACTTTTCGGGGCAACCTCTTAGACTTCTAGCTTAAGTAAGCGATTAAACCCAAAGAAGTTGGTAATCAAATCTTTCTTTTTCAAACTCCTCCTTGTCTTCTTATCTCCCCATCCATCAAAATTATGGACTTAAAATAGAGGTCTATTGAGCGGACACGTAACAGTATTTCTCCCCGCCCAATCAGTGAAAGTATTTTCATCTTTATAATGTCTAGGAGTTTCCATTAATAAATTCCACGCATCGCCAGCATCTAATAAGTTCATCCGTCCGGGATAGTGAGCTTGTATCAACTCTTGCACCAAAGGATAATAATCAGAGTTGATGCCGGGAAAAATATGATGCTCGGTATGGTAAGAAAAGTTTAAATGCAACTTATCAAAGATTTTAGGAACGCGCAAAGAAACACTGTTTATCAATGGATCGTTGATAGTTGTCATCCGACAAAGCATATGGTTTGTATAGATATAAAATATTAATCCCGCATAGCCAATTCCAATCGGCAAAAAGTAGCCAAGGGCAAGTTTTAAAGGTGAAAACTGTAAGAAAGCAATAATACTAAAGTGCAACGACAGCATAACTAAAAGTTCGCCAAGTATTGCTATCCGCTTTTTAGAACTGCGAGAAAATGCGGCGGGGACGTAATTTGCAGGTTCTTCTTCTCGATGAAATAACAGCACAGAAGTCAAATTGCGAAAAGCATGAACCCCCCAAGCGGTAGCCATTCCTATTGTTAGAAATATTGGATTAACTGCAAAAGACGGAACAAACAAGTTTTGAATCCATTTACCCCAAGTTTTTGGTTGTTGGTATAAGTAATTGCGATCGGGATCTTCTAAAGAATTTGTTTTGCTATGATGTTCTTGGTTATGTACTGCTTTCCACATTGTCGGTGGCATCCATAACATTGTTAATCCTAACAAACTGAGAAAGTGGATTAAGCGAGTATTTTTAATTACACTGCCGTGCATGATGTTATGAGAAGTAAATAGCAAAACAATTACACTATTACCCATAACTACGGCTATTGGTAAATAAAGCCACAATAGATATATAGACCAATTATTTAGCTGCGATGCGATCGCCCAGCCAAAAATTAATACTGCTATATTCAGTAGTAAGACAATTACTTTACTCGGATCTCTTTCAAAAGCCTCCGCAGGAAGAAAAGGGCGCAAGGTTTTTGCATACTCGGCTTGCGAAATCATCCGATCGTTAATTTGCATGAATTTGGTAATGGTAGTAATGCTGACTCAAAAAAAAATCAAGCTGATTTGGGCTTGACGGGACATTTGATTATATTTAGACAACTAACAAACATCTAAATACAACTTTTTTAAAACTTAAACTTCAAAAAACGAAAAATTAACTTTATATCGATTTTTCAAGCGATCGCTTTATCAAAAACTGAAAAAGTATTTGTACGAACCTGGTTTGACCTCGACAAAAAAAGTATTTTGTGTTATGGCTCTAACCCAAGCTCTTTAAAATTATCTTTTTTGCCTACTATTGATTGTACACTTATTTTATTTATATTGATGAATTAAAATGTTTCTAGATTTAATTAATTTTTAGTCTAGCTATACAAATTACTTGAATTTTACAACCATAAAGCATAATCATAACGAGTACGATACAATCGGATAGTTGAGCATTGCAGCCTGCAATCGCGATCTCATTTATCAACTAGCAAAGAGCGCTAAGATTTTCCAGAAATGATTGTAGCCCAAACCCCTTGTTTGATTCTCCGGCAGCTAACTCTAGATGATGTAGAAAACTTAACGGCAATTTATGCCGATCCAGTTGTAATGAGATTTTTTGATGGCACTTATACTTATGAAAAAACAAAGCAATGGCTGCAAGAAAGGGTTTTCAAGTTTTACGAGCAAAAAGGATGGGGTTTGTGGGCAACAATTTATAAAATGAATAATAAGTTAATTGGGCGATGTGGATTAACACCTCAGCTAGTGGATGGAACGGAAGAAATTGAAATTGGCTATCTACTAGCAAAAGAATACTGGGGTATGGGTTTAGCCACCGAAGCCGCCTGTTTTAGCCGGGACTATGGCTTTGAAAAACTAGGGGCAAACCGCTTAATATCGCTTATCGATCCAGACAATATTGCCTCGCAAAAAGTAGCCAAGAAAGTTGGTTTGACTTACGAAAAAGATACTTATATGTGGAATAAAACTGTCCGCATCTATGCAATGTATGCTTAAAAAGCTCGTTTAGCTTGCTTAGGGTTGAAACCTGCAAGTTCTTATAACTAAAGCCTAGCTCGCCTAGGGTTGAAACCCCAGGCTAATAGTTAAAGTCGGCTCAAGCCGACTGAAGAAAAAATTTAGACTTTTGCAAGAGGTTTAGTATAATGCTTAAAAAGCGATCGCATTTCTCTAGAAGCGATCGCTTTTTAAGATTTACTGCACGGCTTTTGCTACATCCTGCACCTTAAATCCCGATCCAGAGACGATTTTACCTGTAGCGTAACCGTTACTAACTTCAATTAACTCTACTCTACCGATAGGAGAAGTAATCGAGCGCAATACTTTACCTGTTTGAGGATCTTTAACTTGCTTTACTACCCGCTCGATTGAAAGATTCATCCCGGTTTTAAAGCCCGATTCCGAGCCTTTATTAATAGTAATCAAGTTACCCGTAATATCGGCAACTACAGCGTTGACGGTGGGTAAAACCGACGGTAAAGTAGCTAATTTGCTATTAGCAGTAACAAGTTCGCCAGACATTTGCGCGATCGCTGATTCTGCTGCTTTGCTGAGTAAACTATCAACATTATTGGTGCTAGTACTACCACTAATCCCAAAAACGCTAATACCACCACCGCTTTTATCGGCTTTACCTTCTCCTTGCGCCGCCGCCAAAATTTCGCCCGTTGTCGTACTAACTAACCGGGAAGTGACTTGCACGATCGCTTTATTTTTCTCCGTACTACCGCCAATACCCAAAAAACCACTAATACTACCACCGGATCTTGATTGTTCTACATTAAATTGCGAGATCGTCCCAATCACAACAGCATCCGCTCCTAATAATTTACCAATTTGCGCGGCGCTGCTTGGATCTATCCGCCCGGATGCGCCTAAGTTTTGTTCTTTGAGGATTTGTTCGATTTTGCTGCGCTCTAAAACAATGTAAGTACCATCTTTAACTAAAGCATTGGTTAGTAAGTCACTTACACCCTTAGCCGGGCCAATTCCCAACCAACCGTAATAAAAGCCCGTACCGCTTGTACTTGCAAAATCAAAATCTAACACTGCAATGCGCTTGCGTTCTGCGGGCTTTTGCGCTTGGGCGATCGTAATTGCTGCCGCTTCTAGTGGTTGAGACATCGCTGGTGCGGGCAAAAACAAGCCTGTAGTTGTTAAGATTCCTAACCCTAAACCGATGAAACAAGTTTTGATTTTCACTTTTTTAGTAATGGCGATGGATGCTGACATATAGATACAAAGATTTTGCTACAGTTCCCGGATTTTTGGAAAAAAGCGATCGCACTTTAGCATTAATGACTTCTAGCTTAACCGTAAAATATTGTGTATTTTATAACATTCACTTTGCCCAACCTGCTAATAAGTTTGGTCGTCTTACGGTGTCGGGGAAAATAGTCTTAAAAGCATTTTGGCGATCGCTCGATTTTTCTTTGCTCAAATTCCATAGGGTTTCGTAGAAAAAGAACGATACCCCGGCAAAGTTGCGCTCTCGACTAGCGGCGACTTGAGTTTGAATTTGGCTAACTGGAACAGAACGATCTTTTAATCCTGATAAAATTCCCACACTTACAGGAATATGTTTTTTGGCAGCTTGAACTTCAGGATATTCTAATTCTTTGATAAACACATTGAGATCGTTGCGATACACTTGCAAAACCAATTCTTCAATTAAGCCGCGACGCTCCCAATTTTGCCAATCAGCTAAAAATAATTCGTAGGAAACGCGCTGGGGGTTGGGGGCCATCGAAAGTATGATATTTGGTTTGCGGGCTTTGACAGCTTTAAATACTCGTTGCAAGTAAGCAGTGATTTTGTCTGCTCTCCATCGCAACCATTGCGGATCTTGGGGATTGGCTGGAGGGGCAATACCTTTATGTTCTTTTTTGTACAAGCTTACAGTGTAAGGATCGTAGCCTAGCTCTGAGGGTAAGCCAAAGTGATCGTCAAATTGAATGCCATCAACATCGTACTTGCTAACAATTTCGACAATCAAGTTTTGAATAAAGTTTTGAACTTCAGGGCGAAAAGGATTAAGCCAAACGCGATCGTGCTTGCCTTCAGCCCAGATTTTACTACCATCGCGGCGACTTGTCAGCCAAGACGGGTGACGCTTGGCTAAACTAGAATCGGCGGGGGCCATAAAGCCAAATTCAAACCAAGGTATAACATCAAGTCCTTGCTGATGTCCTTGAGTGACAATTTCTTTGAGCATATCTCGCCCTTGCAATCCGGGTTCGGGGTCAAGACTTCGCCCGATTACTTTTTGCGCGACGGGGCTAGGATACAAGGTATATCCCCAATTCCAAACGGTGGGATAAACGGTATTAAAATTTAGCGCTTTCAAGTTTTGCAACGCCGCACTTAGGCGATCGCGTCCAAATAGCACGTTACTATCAATATTTGTCATCCACACTCCCCGCAACTCAGTTTTAGCTACTTTTAGCTGTTGCGTTGAGCCGCTTTGCAACATCAGCACGGTACATAAACCCAATGCTAGAAATAAAATAAATCCATACTTTAAGTGGCGGAACTTCAACATTATTAGAACAGGTTTAAGTTTGAGATTTTAAAAGTTTATAGTTGCCAATGCAAAAACAGCCCAATGTTAAGAAACAAATTAACATTGTGAGGTAGCCTACTATTGCATTATCTGCCTATGAAACCCATGACTTATTCTTTGAAACAACTTATGTGCTTGTTGTTTTTGACAGGTATGCTCTTTTTATCTCCTAGTCTTCCTCGATTAGAGATAGCAATGGCACAAAAACCTGCGGTAGTAGAGAATTTAAGCGATCGCGTTGCTAAAGCTGTAATTGCAGATTTAGCGCAGCAAACAAAAATTCCCGCAAAAAACCTCAAAATTACTCAATACAGCCCTAAAACTTGGTCAAATGGCTGCTTGGGACTTGCCAAAGCTGATGAAATCTGCACGCAAGCATTAGTAGAAGGTTGGCGCGTCGTAGTATCGGGAAATAATCGCACGTGGGTATATAGAAGCGATCGCAACGGGCGGATCGTCCGATTAGAGCCTCAAAAGAAATAACTAAAATTACCTTTTAAAGTTCAAAAACTGAGTGTATTGGGGGTTAAACAGCAGTTTAACCGTCCCTGTAGGGCCATTTCGATGCTTGGCGGCGATAATTTCTGTCACTCCGCGATCGGGGGAATCAGCATTGTAGTAGTCATCCCGATAAATCATTAATACTAAGTCGGAATCTTGTTCTAAAGATCCAGATTCTCTCAAATCGGAAAGCAAGGGACGCTTATTAGTTCGAGCTTCTACACCCCGACTCAACTGAGATAGAGCAATAATTGGCACTTTTAGTTCGCGGGCTAAACCTTTAAGACTGCGGGT
>JAPJOW010000095.1:0-6226 GCA_030826005.1 Aliterella sp. RAGGC_92 | reverse complement strand
ATAATTAAATCTGACCTTTGAAAGCCACTTGTCAGCGCGTCCAAATCGTAAAAGTCGGACAATATACCCGGTAAAGCTTGTTCGCGATCGCGATTTTCTAAGTCTTGAAAGGTATCGACTAAAGTATCGCCAATAGCAATCAAACCTTGCTGGGGACGATCTTGAGTAATATTAAAAACTTTTTGTTCGGCTCTGTCTAGAACTATCGGGAGTTCGGTTTCGGTTTGATAGCCGAGTTGAACAATTTCATTACCTGCTTGAATCAGCTTCCGTCGCAGGTATTTGTCCATTACTAACGTTGCGAGGGAGTCAATATTAATCGCCGATACGGTGCGATCTACTAACTGAACTAGCTTACTTTTGCCGCCAATTTTTGCTAACAAATCGTTGTCTGTCAACCAAGAAGTGACGCTAAGTAAATCTGTAGGTTTACCTTGGCTTTGCAGTTTTAAAGCTGCTTCGTAAATTTGTTTATGGGCGCTAATATAAAAGGCTTCTGCTAACAAGCGATCGCTCACGCGACTAATTGCTTCAGGATCTAGCAAAATCCCGCCTAAAACTGCTTCTTCTGCTTCAATATTTTGCGGTGGTAATCCGCCCAAGCCTTGAAAGTTGAGTTGTTCCAACATAAATTTAACAAAGCAAAAGTTTAGGGCGGTTTCCCTCTCTTAAACGTTTATTAAGAGCGATCGCCTATTACTTATGATAAACCACCGCTATTAATAGAGAGGGGAGCGATATTTTATTCAGCTACTACTTGAATATCTATCGTAGCTGTAACTTCTGGGTGGAGCTTGACTTGCGCTGTATAAGTACCAGTTTTGCTAATATCGGGTAGTGTAATGCCGCGACGATCTACTTCAGTAGCGATCGCACCTTGAATTAGCGTTGCAACTTCCCTGTCTGTCACCGTACCAAAAATCGATTCGCCTTCACCAACTTGTTTAGCTATAGTAAAGCTGCCTACTTTTTCTAAATTAGCTTTTAAGCCTAGTGCTACTTGCTTGAGTTCTTCTTGACGCAAACGTTCTTGTTCTTTGCGGCGTTCGGCTTGCTTGAGAATCCCAGGGGTAGCATGAACAGCCATTTTTTGCGGAAGTAAGTAGTTACGAGCATAGCCAGGAGCTACTTCGACTAAATCGCCTAGCTTTCCAAGTTTGCTAACATCTTTATTTAAAACTAACTGTACGCGCTTTGCCATAATCTTACCTGTAAAGTTTAAATTACCTGTGGTCGAATCTATGATTTTACCCAAATATAGGATGCGATCGCAACCACTAAGCTATTTGACATTATGATTCAGGCAATCAAAAAGCTAACCGTTGATGAATTTTTGACATTACCAGCAGGCGATGTAGCTTGTGAACTAATTGAAGGTCAAGCAGTAACAAAAATCTCCCCAAAAAGATTTCATGCTGGCGTTCAAAAAGCTTTACTCATACTATTGGATGTTTGGGCAAAAAATCGGGGACATTTATATCCAGAATGGGCAGTACGATTAAAGCGTAATAGCGAAGACTGGATTCCTGTACCAGATATAACTTATATTTCCGGCGATCGCTTGGCGGTAAATTGGTTAGAGGACGAAGCTTGTCCCGTTGCGCCAGAACTTGTAATTGAAATTATTTCACCAGGACAAACTTTTGGAGCTTTGAGTCAAAAAGCTACAGATTATTTAACCGCCGGAGTTTTACGAGTTTGGTTAGTCGATTCTCAAGAGCGTAGCATTACAGTTTTTTATCCCGATGCGCCACCACGTACTTATACAAAATCATCTCTAATAACTGACTCAATGCTAGAAGGTTTAAAACTTACTCCTCAGCAAATTTTTCAACAAGCTAGATTACCTCATTAAGTAAAATTAGCTATAGAGATTATTACAACGTTTCATTACAAAAAATTCAATATTTAATAGCAAATCGTGGAAATAAAAATTATGTTCACCTCATTAAATATTCAGAAAATAGGTATTCTCATGGAAGCTTATCAAGAAGTAAAAAACTTATACAAAAATTCCTTGCAAGAACTGGGTAGGTAAAAGCTTACATTATATTAAATTGCAATTCTAAAATCTGTCTTTCATGCCACGCAGCCTAGCAAAAGTTTGGACTGGATTGCTACTATTAACGGCTGTTTGTAATGCTGGTTGATGCCAACGTAAAAAGGGGTTGGTGCGCTTTTCTAACCCCAAATTAGAAGGAATTGTTGGTTCGTTACGGCTACGGGCGGCTTGAACGGCAGCAAAACGGGTTTTTAAGTCGGGGTTGGTACTGTCTACCGTTAGCGCAAATTTGAGATTATTTAAAGTGTATTCGTGGGCGCACCATACCCGCGTATCATCGGGTAAAGCTTGGAGTTTGGTTAAAGACTCCAACATCTGCGTTGGCGTACCTTCAAATAATCTGCCGCAACCGCCAGAAAATAAGGTATCGCCGCAAAATAACTCCCCGGATTCTGTAGGTGTTGCAGGGAAATAATAGGCTATATGGGCGCGGGTGTGTCCGGGAACAAAAAATACTTGTCCCGTGCGATCGCCAAAAGTAACGCGATCGCCATCAGTTAAAAATACCTGCTGTCCGGGTATTCTACCGCGATCTTCAACTCCGCCATAAACTACAACATCATTAAAATGTTTGATTAATTGCTGATTTCCACCCACATGATCGTGATGGTGATGAGTGTTGAAAATTGCCACTAATTTAGCATTTAGTTGTTGCAGTTGCTCGATTACAGGTTCGGCGATCGCTGGATCGACAACGGCGGCAATATTTTTAGTGCGATCGTGCAGTAAAAAAATGTAATTGTCTGTAAGTACGGGAATGCGAATAACTTGCATATTTACCGCCAAGAATCTAAATCCAAGGATTCAAAGCCTTTCTTTTCGACAAAAGACAACATACTTCCTAGCTGATACCACACTAGCAAACCGATTAATATGGTTAAAGGTGCAGCCACAGCCGAAGCTAACCAACTAGGAAAACCAAAGATTTCTAACCCCGCCGCCAAAAATAATAAAATTCCGCCATTGATACCCAAGTAAGGAATAATCAATTGTCCGGTGGGTAGTTGCGCTTTAGTTGCCGCCGCGCGATCGCTTGACCATTTTGCCACAATTAGTTTTAAAGTCGCTGCAAACGCCGTACCCGCAGCTAAAGCGATCGCAAATCCGGCAAACATTAAAAAATAAGGCGGTTCGGGATAGTAAGACATAGGAGTTTGTAGTTGGTGATTTTGTAAAAAACCTCTACTTGTAAATAGAGGTTTTGTTGGGATTACTTACCGTTGAAAGCGTTAAAAACGGGTAAAAAGGCGGCGGTGCGTTCTCTAGAAAAATCGCTTAATGCACCGATGGCTACATCAAATATTCGATTTGGCTGCAATTCATCTTTAACCAAATTCCATAAACTTTGAACTTCCGCCGTATGCAGGCGATCGTCTTCGGTCAAAGCGATGAGTAATTGCTGTCTTAAATACTGTCCTTCCTCAGATAGTAAATACTGTAAACCCATCTGCGCTGTAGGTAATAAGTCAAAACTACTATCCGCGCGGGCGATCGCAATCAAGTCTTCTAACCTTTCCCACTGAAACTTACCATCTTTAAATAGTAAGTTTAGTAACCGTCGCCGCAATCCGGGGGTTTCGCCCTTTAACAAGCGCTTGGCAATGTAGGGGTAAGCAACTTCAACAATTTTGAAGTCAGGATTTAAGCTTAAAGCAATTCCTTCTTGCGTCACCAAAGAACGAATAATTAAAGCAAACTTTGCGGGAACGCGGAAAGGATACTCGTACATCAACTCTGAGAAAGAGTCTGTAATTGTTTTAAAGTTTAGCTTGCTGACACTTTCGCCGATCGCATTTTTAAGCACAGCTTCTAAAGCGGGGACAATTGGGCGAATATCAGTATTTGGCGCTAAAAACCCTAACTTAACGTAATCTTCTGCTAACTCGGTATAGTCTTGGTTGACGGAATGTACCAACGCATCAACTAAGGTTTCTTTCATTTCCTCAGTTAGCTGATCCATCATCCCAAAGTCAATATACGCCATCTGCCCGTCCAGAGTAGCAAATAAGTTTCCTGGGTGAGGGTCAGCATGGAAAAATCCATGTTCTAGCAACTGTTGCAGTCCCGCAGTTACCCCTATTTCGATAATTTTATTTTGATCGAGTCCGGCTTGCTTAATGCGGGCGGTATCGGTGAGTTTAAAGCCATTAATCCACTCTAAAGTCAAAACGCGATCGCTTGTATAGCGCCAATATATAGAGGGAACTTTGACGCGGGGGTCGTCGCGGAAATTGGTAGCAAACTTCTCGGCGTTGCGTCCTTCGTTAAAGTAATCAATTTCCTCAAATAACTTTGTCCCAAATTCATCCACAATTATTTGCAAATCGTGACCGAGATTGAGAGGAAGCCAAGGCGCAAGCCATCCCGCCGCCCAGCGCATTAGGTATAAGTCTAAATTTAAAACTGGACGCAAATTTGGACGCTGAACTTTTACTGCTACTTCTTCGCCAGTGTGCAAACGCGCTTGATATACTTGCCCCAAACTCGCCGCCGCTACAGGATTGGGGGTAATTTCGCTGTAGATTTCTTCTAGGGGACGACCTAATTCTCTTTCAATAGTTTGAAAAGCGATCGCATTACTAAAAGGTGGTAATTGATCTTGCAGCTTAATGAGTTCTTCTAAAAAGTCTTTTCTAATTAAATCCGGGCGAGTTGATAGGGCTTGACCGACTTTAATAAAAGTTGGCCCTAAGCGCGTAATTATTTTTCGTAGTTGCGTTGCTCTTTTGGGCTGATTTTGTTCGGCTTTGCCAAACCATTCATCAGTCTTCATCCCCACAATAAAGCCCGAAAAATACCAAATAATAGTTAAAATCCGTCCCCATACTAGCCAAGGACGGAAACGGAAGTATTTTATAAGCGCTTCAGGGCTGTAGCGCCGATTTTCTTGACTAAGTTGATACTGACCCACGCCTCGATTTGCCTCTCAAACTGGGAATTGTACTTTTGTTGTGGTTTTTATCTAAAAATGGGCGGCTTTTTAATCGCAGCCACCAAGAGCAACCACTTAATTTATATCTTTTTCTTAATTATAGTATTTAAAAGTACAAAGTCTTTATAAAAAAAGTAACAAATACCTACGAGTTTATTTGAGTCTACCGAGCTAGTATTGATTGCTGTATTGACAAAATAACTCTAGAGGATTAGCTTGCTTTGGTTGTGGCGTTGCGATCGCCTTGTAGATAATGGCAAAGAGCTTTACTTTATTGCAGGTGTTTAATGTAATTTCAGTTTGAGAACTTGAAACTCGTCTTCAGCTATATCAAGAAGTGAGTAGTTTAGATTACGATTTTCTCTCCAGTGTTGCTCCCAGCGTTCAAGATGTCATCGAAAATAGAAGTCAACAGGAAATCTTGACTTGGATTAACGCTAACAATCCAACGGCTCAACTTTTAGCTGATACAACAGAAGCATCTAGTTTAAACATCATCAGTACAAATACTACCGTCGGGCATAATAGTTTCATAAATGAGGCATTCTTTAAAGGGTCGAAAAAATTCCCTAGCCCCAGTAAAATCGGCATAGGCGAGGTTGCATCTTTTAAATCTGGTTTCACTAAGATCGGTGTTTTTGAAGATGGCAGACCTAAGATCGACATCAGTGAATCTACACTGACTGAACGTAGCGTAGGTAAAATCAGCCCCTGGCATATAACTTCTGCCAAAACCACTTTCATACATACGGGCGTGGATGAATTTACTAAAGCTCAAGTCACATTCGTCGAACCCACTCAACTCGAAGTAGGAGTTGGAGAAGTCGGTTTGGTGGTAAATAATTCCTTTGTCGACTCTATCGATCCAGTTAACTTGAATTTTCCTGCCAGTCTTATCTCGTTCTCCCCCAGCGTACTTTCTAATCAATTCTTCTCTATCCATGACTCAACACCTCAAATAATCAATGACCTCAATGCTATAGCGACCAATATTTGGGCAGACTTACTCAATCCCGGAACGCTCCTTAATATTACATTCCAAGTAACTAACCTTCCGACCGGACAACTAGCCGAAGCACAAATTACTAGCTTCGATGCTTTGGGAATGCCAAACGCAGGCACAATTTGCAAAAGCCCATCTCGCCTAGGGTTTTAACCCTAGGCTAATAGCTAAAGTCGGCTGAAGCTGACTGAAGAAGAAAATTTTAGACTTCTGCAAGAGGTTTATTGAC
>JAPJOW010000094.1 GCA_030826005.1 Aliterella sp. RAGGC_92 | reverse complement strand
ACCTAATGTACCCAACTCCTCGGTAAATTTAAGTTCTGCCGTAGAGAGCGATCCTGGTTTTAGAGACGATTAAAATTGCTTAAATTTCTCAGCAATTCATTTTAAGCTTTTATACCTATCTAAATTAATTTACAACTTGCTTTCTTTAAGTAGACAAGTTTTTCCTACTTAATAAATAGGAAAAACTTGTTTTAGCGTTAACCCAAAGATTAACTGGTTTTAATCTTGCAAAGTTATTGTATCAAAGGCAACAAGAAATATGGAGACATAATTGACTGTTGCAAACAGCATTTTTAAACTACGGCGATTCTAAGGAATAGAGATATCTGATGTCTAAGCTTACTCGGAGACAGCTACTTGTATTCTTTGGTGCAAGTGCTGGTAGTGCAGCGATCGCACCTATGTTAGGCGAAAAATTATTCGACAGCACGGTTCAAGCTTCGGAAACATTAAGTTTTACTCCCGTGCGTTTGCCTCATCCTCTGCCAATTTATCAAGAGAAAAGCAGTTTCTACCCTACAGGTATAGAGAAAGGGGACGTATTAAAAGCTGCTGCCGATACAAGATTAACAAGCTATACCATTATTGATGATGTGGTAGTACCGCCAGAGTACGAACGCTACGTTCTTGTTAGCTGGGGCGATCGCGTATTTCCCAATAAAGATGAATATTTTGGTTACAACTGCGATTACACGGGCTTTGTTCCTGTCAACAGCGAAAATGATGGTTATTTGTGGGTAAACCACGAATATGTTTCTTATCCAATTACCGCCCTAGCACCAGAATCGCCTACAGATTTAGCAGGGTTTCCCGAATCATTTACCTCTGTTATTGGTTATACCCCTACTGCTAAAGATCGCACGCTGTTAGGGGAATTTTTGTACAACATGGGCGGCTCGATTTTACGAATCTCTAGAAGGGTTCGTGGCGGGCGTTTTGGGGTAGTTAGCGATGCCAAAAATCGACGCATTCATACTCTTTCAGGATTAGGCATTAATAGTGAACGAACCGATGCTTACAAAGCTGTCACTTCTTGGGGTACTAAAAGTTACCAACAAGGCGACCAAAATTATTTAATTGGTACGGGGCCTGCGGCGACTCAAGTATTCAATCTTAGTAGTGATGGTTTGGGCAATAGAATTATCGGTACGGGACACAATTGCTCTGGTGGCACAACACCTTGGGGAACAATTATGTCTGCGGAGGAAAATTTTCAAGCAAGTACAGCCTTTTTTGTGGGAGTGCAAGAATCTGTAAAGCCCGATGGAACTCAAACAGGGTACATTACTGGGACTACCGGGGCAGAGTTTGGGATGGTAGGAGAAAAATACGGTTGGATGGTCGAAATTGATCCTAACGATCTTAATTTTCGCCCCCGCAAACATACCGCTTTAGGTCGCTTCCGCCACGAAAACATTACCATGCGGGTTGAGCAAGGCAAAAAATTAGTTGCTTACATGGGTGACGATCGCCGGGGAGGACATACTTATAAGTTTGTGAGTGAGGGTACGGTAACTGACCCCAAAGACAAAAATAATAGTGCTTTATTTGAGTCAGGGACTCTCTACGCGGCTCGCTATCAGCCTGATGGTACGGGTAGATGGATTCCCCTTGAACTAGATACTAAAACTAACCCTAATATTCCTTCTAGGATTGCGGCGACAGAAATTGCTCAATTAGGTAAAGCGACTAACAACGGACTTGTACGCTTACCAAGGCGTAATGGAGTAGCAGGACAAACAACTGAGGGCGGATCTTTGTCTGTGACTATTAACTCGGTTGTTAATTCTAGCGGTGTAACTACCTCTTTTGGCGAGGCAGATGTATTGCCAGCTTATCGTAATAAGAAGCTGTCAGACTTTTACACGAGTCAAGGTGCGATCGCTTGCGATGCTTTCTTAGCCGCTAACTTAGCAGGCGCAACACCAACGGCGCGTCCTGAAGACTTAGAAGTCCATCCCCGGACTAAAGAAGTATTTATTGCTTATACCGACGGCGCACCCGGTAGCGATGGTTATCCTGATTCGCGGATTTTTGTTGTGTCTAAGTACACCAGTGCCATTAATGACGCTCAACCTTCTGGGGAATTATTTAAAATTGCTGAAAATAGTGCCGATGGGACGGGATTGTTTTTCCGTTGGGAGCGATTTGCCAAAGGCGGAGAAGCAGGAGCAGAAATTGGATCGGGTTTTGCTAATGTAGATAACTTGGTATTTGATAACCAGGAAAATGTCTGGGGTGTAACAGATATGTCTACTGGTTCACATAATGGTTTTGATGTAGGTTCTGCTGCCACTCCTAAGTTGATCGAACATACGGTAGTAGGTGCAAGTTCTACAAGTGAAGTTACTTCAGATAAAAATGTGGAAACTTCAAGCTTGATTGGGGTTTTTGGCAATAACTGGCTATTTTACATTCCTACCAGTGGAGCAAATGCTGGGGAAGTAGTACCTTTTGCTTATGGGCCGCCGCGTTGCGAGATGACTGGCCCTACTTTTGTGTCAGATACGCTCATTATTGCTATTCAGCACCCTGGAGAGGATTGTCCGTTTAGTCCTCAAGTAACTCTCAATCGCGATATTGAGATGTTGAACTTGGATGGTACTTTGTTTACTCAAAATCGTACTGTTCCGCGCGGTAGTAATTGGCCCAGTAATATTAAGGGTAATGCTTTAGGCGCACCGCGTCCTTCGGTAATTGCTATTCGTCGCAAACGTTCTATGAGTCGTAATTTTGTGTAATAGACCTCTTGCAAAAAGCCGTCTAGCTGGACTAGGGTTTTAACCCTAGGCTAATAGCTGAAGTCGGCTCAAGCCAACTAAAGGAACAATTTTTAGACTTTTGCAAGAAATCCATTGTTAGTGTTTTTTTATAAAATTGGGCGATCGCCCAATTTTTTTTGCCCGCCCTCATATTGCTGTTTAAGCAATATCTTCTATGCCTTCTAATTTACCCGTTCCAGAAATCGCTTCCCCGATCGCATAAGCCGCAATTTCTTGGGAATTAAACCACTCAATCGCTCTCTCGGCTTGGTTTTTTGGTACTAGCAATACAAAGCCAATTCCCATATTAAAAGTGTTAAACATGGCGTTGTTATTTACAGAACCAACTTCTGCCAACCACTTAAATACTGGTGGAATTATCCAACTATCTTTTTTTAGGTGTATAGATTGATTCTCTCCCAGGCAGCGAGGTAAATTTTCTGGCAATCCTCCGCCAGTGATATGAGCCATCCCATGAATTTCTAGTCCTTGAGCAAGGGCTGCAAGTATGGGTTTTACGTATATGCGCGTAGGAGTAAGAAATAATTCTCCTAAGGTGCGATCGCTTATGCCATCAATGCGATCGCTCCAAGCATACTTACTTTGGTCAACTATTTTGCGAACTAAGCTAAAACCATTACTATGCAAGCCATCGCTGGCGAGAGCAATTGCAATGTCGTCGATTTTAACTTGGGATCTATCGAGCATTCGGCTTTTTTCGACAATCCCTACGCAAAAACCTGCTAAATCGTACTCTCCCGGTTGATAAAAACCAGGCATTTCGGCGGTTTCACCTCCTAGTAAAGCACAGCCCGCTACTTTACACCCCGTCGTAATTCCCGTAACTACATCTGTTAACTGTTCGCTTTGCAATTTTCCTGTGGCTAAGTAATCTAAGAAAAATAAAGGCTCTGCTCCGGTAGTCAATACGTCATTTACACACATTGCCACTAAATCTATACCTACAGTGTGATGACAGTTAAGAATTTGGGCTAACTTTAATTTTGTTCCTACTCCATCCGTACCAGAGACTAAAACTGGCTCTTTGAAGCCTCCAGGTAATTGAAAACAGCCGCTAAAGCCCCCTAACCCCCCAATTACTTCTGGTCTATGGGTGCTGTGAACTAAATTTCGGATGCGCTCTACAAATGCTCTCCCTGCTTCAACATCTACCCCTGCCTCTCGATAATCCATAAATCCGAAACTGCCTTGTTGGCGATCGCACGTCCACAATGTATTTTACTTTAGCTGTTAGTTAACTAATCAATCCATTTTTCTCTTACTCGCTGGAGCATTAGTGTAGAAAAATTGCCGCAGTTTTTGTAAAGTTTTGTAAATATTTTTTAATAATTAAAATGCTTGTAGAAGCTGGCAAACATATACCTAGTCTGCGTTTACTCTATTGACCTCCGTCAAAAGTATAGATTAAATTTCTAGCTTTTGCGTTATATCACTGATCCCCTATCTAAAACCTTCGTGTTAGTCTGTTGCAGTTGTTAATTAAAAAATAAAGACATAACGAGTCCGAGTTTGGGGAATATCCAAGTTGCTCAACAGCACCATCTCCAATACTGACTTAACTGCAAACTGTCATCACAACGGATACATGAATAAAAAAATTTTGTGGACTACTGCCACCCTGCTAACAACCATCTTAGCGATACCATTAGCCAGCCAAGCGCAAATATCGCAAGTCGTTGAGTCAAGAGACAGTCAAACATCTACTTCCAACACCAAGGCAAAAAAATCATTGCAGGTGATGAAAGTCGGTGAGTACCAGTCCCCAGTCAAAAATCAAGCCGATGGTGAGGTAATTGCTAAAATTCAACCCCACAAAGAAGTTGGCTTCGGCGATCGTCAAGCAGCAACCATTTACATTCAAAATCTTCCCGTTTTGACGTTTTTGAGTGCCAACCCTAAAGCTACTAGCACGACAAAATCCATCGGTCAAGTTAAAGTTGCAACTACAGAAACAACTAAAGTTTTAAGTCAAGAAAAATCCTTACCAAATAGCAATATTCCAGTTTGGCGCGCTACAAGAGTTGCAGCCAAGCTAAATCAAATAAATCTAGCAAGTTTAGACGCGAATGGAATCGCGGTAAATTGGAAAAGTAGCGATCGTTACGCGATTACAATTAATGGCGAGGAGTTAGTTGAAATTAACAGCGAAACTAAACTACCCGACACTACCAAAGACCCAGCAAAAGACGCTTTGCAAGTAACTAACCGTCTGCGCCGACTTTTGGGAAATGCACCGCCTTTAGAAGCTATTGCGGGAATGCCACAGCCACAACTTGCGGTTGTTAAGCAAACCAAACAAATTGTTGCTCAAGCTGTTAAAGTAGGTTCGCATGGCATGGCTTCTTGGTATGGCCCTGGCTTTAATGGTCGTCGCAGTGCTAATGGCGAGAGATATAACCAAAATAACTTAACTGCCGCTCATCGCAGCCTGCCTTTCGGAACAAAGGTACGAGTAACTAACGTGCGGACTGGTCGCTCTGTAGTAGTACGAATTACTGACCGAGGGCCTCATGTCCGGGGACGAATTATCGATCTTTCCGCCGCCGCCGCTCGCATCGTCGGAGTTATGCAAAGTGGGGTAGCACCAGTACGCCTGGAAATTTTGGGTAGATGAAGTAAGTCAAGCAGGGACTTGTTTTTACACGTTCAAAAACAAGTCCCTATTTATCTTTCATCCTGACCGAGAATTGGCGATAAACTAACGGGTGGTCGTAAAATTTTGAGGAAATTTCGGTGCGCCTGTTTACAACAGTTGCAGCTTTGCGTTGCTACTTAAGTTTATCGCAAATAAAAGATCGCTCTCCCGCGCGATCGCTAAGTCAGACAGACAATACCATCTCAATTGGTTTAGTGCCAACGATGGGAGCTTTGCACGCAGGACACTTGAGCTTGATTGCGCGCGCTAAACAGGAAAACGATTTAGTAATTGTGAGTATTTTTGTCAATCCTCTGCAATTTGCACCAACGGAAGATTATCAAAGTTACCCCCGGACTTTGGAACGCGATCGCGCTTTGTGTCAGCAAGCAGGTGTAGAAGCGATTTTTGCGCCTACGGCGAAGGAGTTGGGACAAGAGGGACAAGGGGAGCAATTACTTTCGTTGCGTACTCAAGTTGTGCCGCCAGAAAGTATGACGGCGGTTTTGTGCGGTAAAAGCAGACCGGGACACTTTCAGGGAGTAGCAACAATTGTTACCCAACTATTAAATATTGTTCAGCCCCAAAAAGCATACTTTGGGCAAAAAGATGCTCAACAAGTAGCAATTATTCGGCGCTTGGTAAAAGACTTGAGCTTTCCGGTGGAAATTGTTACTTGTCCCACTGTAAGAGAAGCATCGGGACTAGCTCAAAGTTCCCGCAATCAATATTTAACTCCAGAACAAAAAGAGCTTGCAGCAGTTTTGTATCGCAGTTTGCAGCAAGCAGAAGTTGCTTTTAAAGCTGGAGAACGTCAAAGCGAAGCATTGAAAGGTATTGTAATTAGAGAGTTGGCAACCGTTGCGGCGGTAGCAGTGGAATACGTTGAATTGGTAGAGCCGGATACATTAATGCCATTAGAAAAAATTGAGCAACAAGGATTACTGGCGATCGCATCGCGGGTGGGAGAGGCGCGGTTAATTGATAACTTGGTTTTAAAAGTGCGTCAGCCAATTATTGCTATTGATGGCCCGGCGGGGGCGGGAAAGTCTACGGTAGCGCGTCAAGTAGCGGCAGCTTTGGGGTTAGTTTATCTCGATACGGGGGCAATGTATCGGGCTTTGACGTGGTTAGTTTTGCAATCGGGCGTTGCTATTGAGGACGAGCGCGCGATCGCTCAATTAGTTAGTAATTGCTCGATTCAACTGACTAATAGTACCGAACTAAACCGTCCGGTGCGAGTTTGGATTAATGGCGAAGAAGTTACTCAATTTATTCGCAGTGGAGAAGTTACAGCTAATGTCAGCGCGATCGCGTCTATAAGTGCGGTGCGCCAAGTTCTGCTCAAACAACAGCAATCCTGGGGGCTTCAAGGCGGCTTAGTCGCTGAAGGACGGGACATTGGTACTCATGTTTTTCCCCAAGCGGAACTAAAAATATTTTTAACTGCTTCCGTTAGCGAACGAGCGCGTCGTCGCCAGCAAGACTTACAAATGCAAGGACAACTTACAGTCAGTGTAGATCGACTAGAAGAAAGTATTAAAGAACGCGATCGCGCTGATAGTACCCGCGAACTTGCTCCCCTCCAAAAAGCACCCGATGCGATCGAAATGTGTACTGATGGCTTGAGTATTAGTCAAGTTACAGAAAAAATCATTTTTCTATATCATAAATTGAGTTTTTGAGCAAGTAAATGATACTTAAATTAAGCAAAAAGTAATTGCTTGCTGCTACGAATAGGTAAATATAGCCGTAAGCTGACTTGGGGCAATAAGCAGACTAAAACGTCGATTGGGAAAGCGATTTGGAGTTTTAACCCCAAAAATAAACTATAAACTTTTATGTCAGTAGCAGTTTATTAGTGAATCTGTTGGAGAGTGAGCCTAAGATAGGTGCTAAAGCTTGCAAATAGCTCTGTGCTTGGAAAGAGCTAATTAGAGGATTTTGTGACAATGGCATTTGAACTTTCGCCTTTACCTTACAATTACGACGCTTTAGATCCGTATATCGACGCTCAAACGATGCAGTTGCACCACGACTTGCACCATCAAGCTTATGTAAATAACTTGAATGCAGCCGTAGAAAAGTACCCCGAACTGCAATCAAAAAGCCCCGAAGAATTAATTAAGGATCTAAGTAATTTACCCCAAGACATTACGGGCGCAGTCCGCAATAATGGTGGCGGTCATGTAAACCATACGATGTTTTGGCAAATTATGGCTCCAAATGCAGGGGGAGAACCAACCGGAGCAATAGCTCAAGCAATTAGCGAAAACTTTGGCGACTTTGAAAGCTTCAAGCAGAAGTTTAACGACGCAGGAACAAAGCAATTTGGTAGCGGTTGGGTTTGGCTAGTCCGCACTAGCGACGGCAAAATCGAGATTACAAGTTCGCCTAACCAAGATAACCCCATGTCCGGCGGACACTTCCCAATTATGGGTAATGACGTGTGGGAACACGCTTATTATCTTAAGTACCAAAACCGCCGTGCGGAGTATCTCAAGCAGTGGTGGAATGTAGTTAATTGGGATGAAGTGAATAATAGATTAGCAATGTCTAGCCGCTAATCGTTTTAATATAACTAGCAAAACAGCCGAGCGATCGCTTGGCTGTTTTTTTTGCAGGTGACATTACTATCAAAGAAGTGAAACCTGTAAACGTAGAGGTAGAAAAATTTGACTTCAAGTGGCAATGACCGTGCGATTGTGATTGGTGGTAGCATTGCTGGGCTATTGAGCGCTCGCGTCCTTGCAGAACGCTTCGCTGCTGTAACGATTGTCGAAACTGACAAGTTACCCGAACTTCCGAGCGCTCGAATTGGCGTACCCCAATCTGTTCAACCTCATATTTTGTTTGCAAGAGGTTACAGAATTTTAGGAGAACTATTTCCTAAGCTTGAGGAGCAACTAAAGGCGGGGGGAGCAATACCGATAGATTGGACACGAGAATTTCATCATTTTAGTCATGGAGGGTGGAATGCAAATTCTTCATCTCCTTCAGATTTAGTTTCCGTTAGTTGTTCGCGTCCACTATTAGAGTGGTCAATTAGGCAGCAATTAACTTATTACGGCAACGTACATTTTGTAGACAAGCATCGCGTTACAGGGCTACTTTTGCACCCCAGCAAGGCTGCTATTAAAGGAGTGTCGTTGCGTTGCACAAGTGGCGAAAAAGAGGAGTTAGAGGCGGCATTAGTGGTAGATGCTAGTGGTCGCCGCTCCCAAGCGCCTAATTGGTTGCAAGAGTTGGGGTTTAGTCCGCCACCGGAAACTAAGATAAATCCTTTTTTGGGCTATGCGACGCGGCGCTATAAAGAACCAATTGGGTTTAAATCCGATTGGAAAGTAATGCTAATTTCTCAATCGCCGCCAAAAGGTACGAGATTAGGTTATTTGGCAAAAATTGAGGGAGGATGGATTGCAACTTTGGGTGGGTATGGAGGTGATTTTCCCCCTTTAAGCGATCGCGGTTTTTTGGAATTTGCCCGTAGTTTGCCCAGCTTGGAATTTTATGCAGCTATTAAAGATGCTGAACCCACTTCGCACATTTACGCTCATCGCGCTACTACTAATAGACTGCGCCATTATGAAAAAATTAAGTTACCTCATGGTTTTGTAGCTTTGGGGGATTCAGTATGTGCTTTGTGTCCGGTTTACGGACAAGGAATGACCGTTAGTGCAATAGGTGCAACAATTTTGCGCGACTGTTTAGGCGATCTTCAGCCCGCGCGTTTTCAAAAAAAGTTAGCCAAAAGCAACTCTCTTTCCTGGATGTTAGCGACTGGGCAAGATTTGCGTTTTGCAACTACTAAAGGCGGAAGTAAACCTGTATCACAGGGGGGGTTTTTGGATAGTTACACCCAAAAGCTGCTAAAACGGACAAATTCTGACCCAAAAATGAACGCTCTACTAATGGAAGTTGCTCATTTACTCAAGTCTCCCCTAGCGCTTTATCATCCTCAAGTTGTGTTTCAAGTTTTAACTAAAGGAGTTTAATGGATAGTAACGAATTAGCCCAATATATAGAAGCAACAGATAGTATTTCCAAGCCTTGGCTTTTGGTGCAATTGCGGTTAAAAAAACTAGAGGAAGCAAGAGTAAGTATTTCTGCGGACGAATATTCGCGAAAACTTGCCGAAATTCACCAAGATTTGATGAACTTAGGAGAGTGGTGGGTAGGAATTGAAGCCCAAGAATTTGGTACGCCACACTTAGAAAAATAATTAAATTAATAATATATTTGTAGCCTGACGAGTAACTAAAACTATGCCGAGAGCAAAAAAAACTCCTATAGAAATTAATCTTAGCGATCCGCAATATTACTTTAACCGCGAATTAAGTTGGTTGGAATTTAACGATCGCGTATTACAGGAAGCTTGGAATGAAAACTCACCATTATTAGAGAGATTAAAGTTTTTGGCAATTTTTAGCTCAAACTTGGATGAGTTTTTTATGGTGCGCGTGGCTGCATTGAAGCAGCAAGTAGAAGCGAAAGTTAGTAAATTAAGCCCCGATGGGTTAACGGCTCAAGAACAGTTAGCCGCAGTCAGCCAACGCCTCCGCCCATTAGTGGCAAAGCAACACCAATATTTTGAAAAAACAATTAGACCGCTTTTAACCCAAGCAAGCATCCACATTCTCGACTATATCGACCTTAACCAAGAACAACGTGCCTACTTACAAACTTATTTTGAGCAGCAAATTTTTCCAGTTTTAACGCCTTTAGCTGTAGATCCTGGGCATCCATTTCCGCACATTTCTAATCTCAGCTTGAATCTAGCAGTAGTTGTGAAAAACCCGGAAACCGATGAAGAATTATTTGCTAGGGTGAAAGTACCTAGAGTATTACCGCGATTTTTGCCTTTACCAGAAGAACTAAGCTTTACACCCAAAGGACAACCCGCAAAGTGGGCGGGAGTACCCTTAGAACAAGCGATCGCTCACAATCTAGAATCGCTGTTTCCGGGGATGAATATTCAAGAATACTATCCTTTTCGCATTACCCGCGATAGTGCCTTGGAATTAGAAGAAGATGAAGCGGACGATCTATTAGAAGCAATAGAGCAAGAACTCCGCAAACGTCGCGTGGGTGGCGTTGCAGTCCGCTTAGAAATTCAAGCTCAAACCCCCGAAGCCGTGCGTCATCGACTGATCCGAGAACTAGAAGTAGAAGAATGCGATGTTTACGAAACCGATGGTTTGTTAGGTTTGGGTAGTTTGATGTCATTTCTGGCGCTGCCTATGCCAGAACTTAAAGATATTCCTTGGAAATCGGTACTACCGCCGCGCTTGCAGAAATTAGGCTCTTTTAATTCTCCGGCAAACGATTCTAGTTTTGACTTTTTTGCGGCTATTCGCGAACAAGATATATTAGTCCATCACCCTTATCATTCTTTTTCCTCTACCGTACTGCGTTTTATTAATGATGCTTCTCGCGACCCGGATGTACTGGCAATTAAAATGACGTTGTACCGCACTTCGGGGGATTCTCCAATTGTAAATGCTTTAATTGCGGCGGCGGAAAATGGCAAGCAAGTAGCGGTACTTGTGGAATTAAAAGCGCGGTTTGATGAAGAAAATAATATTTATTGGGCGCGGCGGTTGGAGAGAGTTGGAGTTCATGTAGTTTACGGATTAACGGGACTAAAAACTCATTCAAAAGTAGTAATGGTAGTGCGTTCTGAAGGCGATCGCATTCGACGTTACGTGCATATCGGTACGGGTAACTACAATCCCAAAACGGCTAGATTATACACAGATTTGGGCTTATTTAGCTGTCGAGAAGATTTGGCAGCAGATTTAACGGATTTATTTAATTACTTGACCGGCTACTCAAGGCAGCGCTCTTATCGCCAATTATTAGTTGCTCCAGTAAATATGCGCGATCGCACTATTGCTTTAATTCGTCGAGAAATGGAACAAACCCAAAGCAGCGATATTCCAGGACGGATTATTGCCAAAATGAACTCTCTTGTCGATCCGCAAATTATTGCGACGCTTTACGAAGCATCTCGTGCGGGGGTACAAATTGACTTGATCGTGCGCGGTATGTGTTCTTTGCGTCCTCAACTTCCAGCAATTAGCGAAAATATCCGCGTTATTAGTATAGTTGGACGTTTTTTAGAACATTCCCGCATTTATTATTTCCACAATCAAGGGCAAGAAGAAATTTATATTGGTAGTGCCGACTGGATGCCGCGCAATTTAGATCGCCGAGTTGAAGCAATTACTCCCGTACTCGATCCTGATTTAGCTAAAGAGTTAGCAGAAATTCTCGGTATTACTTTAGCCGATAACTGTCAAGCTTGGGAATTACAGTCTGATGGCAGCTATAAAAAGCGCGGAGATGCTTTAGACAAAGAAAATGTAACTGCTTATCCTCAAACTAACTCGCAAAGAATATTTATGGAGATGGCATTGCAATCGGCAGGTTTAGGTGGAAGTTAAATAAAATTAGTTGCTGCTGGCTTAATTGGGGCAAAACAAGAATTTTTTTAGCGATCTAAGCTCGATCGAGTTGTCTCATTGCTGATAGCTGCGATTTCCTTCTCCAAACCTTGATATCTGCCTTCTTAGCGATGCTACTAAGGGTATTGGCTATGCTAAGTTTTTTTATGACAGCGTGTGAGGATAAGTGTATGGCGATCGCCAAAATTAAATGTGGATTGAATTTATTATTTGTAGCTCCCCTGGCGGTAGGTTTTGCTTTTATTAGTACGGGTACATCCACCGCTCAAGCTCAAACTATACAAAATAATACAGTAGAATAT
This sequence comes from Aliterella sp. RAGGC_92, assembly GCA_030826005.1. Classification (GTDB taxonomy): domain Bacteria; phylum Cyanobacteriota; class Cyanobacteriia; order Cyanobacteriales; family Chroococcidiopsidaceae; genus Aliterella. The sequence continues at coordinate 3,429 of JAPJOW010000094.1, read as the reverse complement.
TCTACTCAACTACCAGAGGAAATCACTCAGTTTTCTATTAGTAACCAACTAACTCCGGCGGAAACTTTTTTACAAGCTTCCCAACATCAAACAGTTTCTTTGCAGGAACAAGCAGAATCTACTAATTTAGCTGCAACAACAGAGACTATTCACCCAAGTTCAAAAATGATTGCGGCGGAAATAGAAGACGTAGAAAGTAAGCCGTTACCGCAAACCAAGCCAAATGAAGCGCCGTTTCCCGGTACAACCACAACTGAGGCTACAGCTTTAAGCGCCGAGCGATCGCCCATCGTCAACCAACCTTCTACTCAAACAGATGCCCCCCAAGTCGCCCAACTTCCAATCGATCCGGGTAGAAGGACTCGCGGTGGCTCTAGTTATATAGGGGTAGGAGCTAATATCGGTTTAAGTGGTGACACGGCATTAGGAGATGGTAACTTTTCAATTATCAGCAAAATTGGTTTGACACGCGCTTTAGCATTGCGTCCTGGGGTAATTTTGGGTAATGATGCTATGTTTCTTTTGCCTTTAACTTACGAGTTCTCCATCCGTCAGGCAGAGGCATTACAAGAAGCTTTGCGGATAGCTCCTTACGTTGGTGCTGGGGTAGTTATTTATACTGGTGATGACGATGATGACGCTAATGATGATGACGGGGGGATCGGTTTGTTACTAACTGGCGGCGTAGATATTCCCTTAAATCGTCAGTTTACAGCTAATGCGGGACTTAATGTTGGGATTGGCGATGAAACCGATATAGGACTATCGGTAGGAGTTGGTTATAACTTTGGCGCATTTGGACTTTAATTAAAATATCGGTGTTGTTGAATTTAGGGGTGAAAGCGATCGCGCGTGATTTCAAAATCAATGTAGAGACGTTGCACTGCAACGTCTCTACCAAAATTCATACATTTAATCAGTAACGCCAAAATATCAATCAACTTTAGCTCTTAGCCATCTTTTACCCTAAGCCGATCAAAAAGATGGCTAGAGCATCAAAACAACTTACTGCGGGCTAACTTGACTTGTGACCGAGAGCTTGCCATCATCCGTTACCGTCCAAACATCATAAACGCCTAGTACATCACCGTTTTCATCAATATCTACGTTGCCACTCGCGCCCTGATAATTGATATCTTGCCCGGATTTTATTAACTTTAAGCCTTCACAAACATCCGATACCTCTGTCCCCGGAGCGTTAGCAACTTCGCGAATTTTACTTTGAACACCTACTCCTGTATTAGCTTTAGCCGCTTGAGCCGCTAAAGTTAATAGCGCCGCCGCATCCCAAGTGTGGGGTACATATTCCCCTGGTGGTTGATTTTTTTTAGCTTGCCAAAGAGTGGTAAGAGTTTGTAAAGCCTTGCCATCAGCACCGGGTACTGTTCCAATTGCGCCGCTAACAATAAATTTGCCATCGCTCGCTTTCCCAACTTTTGCGGGAAAACCTACAGACTTTACGCCGTCAGTTAGCATAATTTGGATTCCTTGGCTGACTCCTTGCTGGTAAGCCGATTTAAGCAGTAAGCTCCCGGTTTCTTCGTAAAGTACTGCCACCACCGCATCGGGTTTATCAGCAAAAGCTGCCGCCGATTCGGTATCAAAAGTAGTGGCTTTAGGATCGTAACGAGTAGGGTTAGCTTTGTTAACTATAGTTCCACCCAATTTTTCAAAAGCACTAACAAAGGCTCTTTCAAACCCGACTCCATAATCATTATTAATAACTACTGTAGAAACTCGCTTAAAACCTTTTTCCTTTGCAAGTTGAGCTAAAGCTAAAGCCTGGTAAGTATCTGGTGGTGCCGTCCGCGCCCAAAATCCTTTAAATTCGCCTTTTTTAGCGCGTTCTGTAAATACTGGGCTAGTGCTACCTGGAGAAACTAAAACAACTTGATTGCGCGCTGCTACGCCAATTGCTGCCCCAGAAACGCTACTAGCATAAGAGCCTACTACTCCCGCTACGCGATCGACTTCGGCAAGCTTGGTCATAGCAGTAGTTCCCGCTACAGGGTCGGTTTGATCGTCTTGAGAAATTAAGGTAACGTTTTGCCCGTTGACACCTCCACAGGCGTTAACTTGCTCTACCAGTAAGGGAACAGCCGCCGCCATTTGCTGCCCGATAGTTGCTAAATCTCCCGTTAGTGGCAATAGCGTACCAATTTTTAGTCCATCATTATTAGTTGCTGAAGTTGTAGAAGCGGGGCTACTACTCGTTTCTCCTGGAGGAGTTGTAGATTGACAACCCGCAGCTAGTAGCCCGCTTATTACCGCTAAAGCGATCGCAAATTTATTAATCACGGACATATAATGACTCCTCTATTGCTATTAACCAAAATCATTTCGTAATTTGTAAATGAATTTGATTTTAGAACAAAAGAGCCAAAACTTTGTTCGTATTTGTTCTTAAAACGGAGAAGGAGGGATTCGAACCCTCGGTACGGAGTTACCTGCCGTACAACAGATTAGCAATCTGTCGCTTTCGACCACTCAGCCACCTCTCCACTGATGAGGCAATAACCAATCTAGCAGACCTACGGACAATATGCAAGAGCCTATAGGTAATTGACAAGGCGACTTCTCAAATTACTTGACTTCGCAACCACGCAGTCGGTAAGTAGCGCATTTTTTTCCATCCTGGCACGTAAGCCCGTTTTTTAAATACGTCGTAATCATTACGTTCGATTTCTAGCAAAATTTGACTGTAAAGCATTAAAGACGCAAGTACGGGCCAGCGCGCATCGGGTGCTAGGTAGCCAATGCCTTTTTCCGCTTGGCGGTAAAATTCTTGAGTACGGCGAATTTGAAAGCGCATGAGTTCTCGCCACCGCTCGTCGATTACACCTTTAAATAAATCTTGCTCTGTATAGTCAAAGCTTGCTAATTCTGCTAGGGGCAAATAAATTCGCCCCCGCCGAGCATCTTCACCGACATCGCGTAAGATATTTGTCAGTTGATTTGCAATCCCTAAAGTAATTGCTTCGGAGGTCGGGTCGTGGGGGGGTTGCTGATTCCAAGCTGCGGTATCGCGCTGACGATCGATGCCCATTATCGTTGTAGACATTAAACCTACTGTTCCCGCAACCCGGTAACAATACAAATTTAATTCCTCAAAAGTTTCGTAACGACTGCGATACAGATCCATTTGCTGTCCAGCAATCATATCTCGAAACGGCTGAATATCTAGCCCAAAGCGTTGAATCGTGTCTACTAATGCCACATCCGGGTCTTCAAGGGGCTGGAGGGCAAACAGCGATTCTAATTGTTTTTCCCATAGCTCTAGAGTTTCCGGGGTAGTAAGTTCTGCCGCCGGGCCATCAACTAATTCGTCTGTCCGGCGACACCAGACATATATTGCCCAAATAGCTCGGCGCTTCTGCTCGTTCATGAGCAGCGTACCGAGGTAAAAAGTTTTGGAATACTTTGCCGTAA
>JAPJOW010000342.1 GCA_030826005.1 Aliterella sp. RAGGC_92 | reverse complement strand
GTTACCAAGCGCTGCTAAAATTTGCTCGTAAGATTGCCAACGGAGGTTATAAAAACTAACTCGCTTTTCAGCAAGGGTTGTTTTTATGGGAACACTTATAGTTTCACTGATAGCCACTATTCAATTCTCCTCATTGTTGAGACTTTTTATTAAGTTACCCTAGAGGCAAAATGCAAATATATTTAACGATCGCCTTTCAAACTACTTGAAATTACTTCGCTAAATGTCAAAATTGGAAATATAGGTTATCGGAAACACTAATTATGATAAGTTTCAACCATTATAATCCTACAGTCCGTGAGAATATGGGTGCTGTTCGAGTACAGGTAAAGTTAACAAATGCCGTTGACGAGGAATTAGTTAATCGAGGCTTACTTAATCCAACTTTGTTAAGGGTTTGTGAGATTCAAGCACTTGTAAATACTGGTGCAACGCGGACTGTATTACCAAGCTCTGTAGTGCAGCAACTTGGGCTAAGGATTCGGGGTCAGGAGATAGCTCAATATGCTGATGGTAGACAAGAAGTGGTAGGGTTGACTGGGCCTGTAGTTATTGAATTACTTGGTCGTGAGACGATTGAAGCGGTAATGGTTACAGGTAATGAGGTACTAATTGGTCAGACTGTATTGGAGACTCTAGATTTACTTGTGAACTGCAAGAATCAGCGTTTAATTTCCAATCCCGCACATCCTGACCAGCCAGTTTTTAGAGTATAGGAATTACTATTTTCACTATAATTTTCCTTCTCGCACTTACAAGAACTGAGTAATACTCTTACAAATATAATCAGCGATCGCTTTTTAATTTTTACTTTAAGTGCGATCGCACTGTAAACTTATTCCCGTCCTTCTCGCTCTCTACGATGTTTTTCTAACAATTGCGGAAAATGTTTCAAGTCATCAATTGACTGTGGTGCTGGATATACTTTTGAATTAATTGCTTCAGTAGTAATTCTATCCATATAAACTCGAAAAGCATACTCATCATCTCGATGTTCAAGTATGTAGCCCTGTAATTTTTTATGGCTCATTGCTTCAAAATTTGGTTGGCTCATAAAAATTTCCATGTACCATCACGATTAATTAGAACTTCTGTTTCCTCTCCAGCTAAGAAGAAGACACCGATTCAGTAGGTTCATCTATGCAAATTAGGTAAATGGGCAAATACATCTTTGTTGCCAACAGCTAAGAACAAAGCAAGTAAATATTTGCGCTGTAAGAATAATCAAACCTCCTCACACCTAATTAAATAATAACTAAAATGTCACTACACTGCGGATAGACTCGCCTTTGTGCATTAAATCAAAAGCATCATTAATTTTTTCTAAAGGCATGGTGTGAGTAATCAAATCGTCAATATTTATCTTGCCTTCCATGTACCAATCAACAATTTGCGGTACATCCGTGCGTCCTCTAGCACCGCCAAAAGCCGAACCTTTCCAAACTCTCCCCGTTACTAATTGAAATGGACGAGTTGCAATCTCTGCGCCTGCTTCGGCTACGCCAATAATTACACTCACGCCCCAACCTTTATGACAGCATTCCAATGCTTGACGCATGATATTGACGTTACCAATACATTCAAAACTATAATCAGCACCGCCTTTTGTTAAATCCACTAAATAAGGCACTAAATCGCCTTCGACTTCTTTGGGATTTACAAAATGAGTCATGCCAAATTTTTCAGCTAATTCTCGTTTGCTAGGATTAATATCAACGCCAATAATCATATTTGCGCCTACCATTCGCGCCCCTTGGATGACATTTAAACCAATTCCACCCAAGCCAAAAACTACAACATTTGCGCCGGGTTCAACTTTGGCGGTGTGAATTACTGCGCCAATTCCTGTAGTTACGCCACAACCGATATAGCAAACTTTATCAAAGGGCGCATCGTCGCGGATTTTGGCTACAGCAATTTCTGGTAATACGGTGTAATTTGCAAAGGTTGATGTTCCCATGTAATGATGCAGCATTTGTCCATCTATAGAAAATCTACTCGTACCATCGGGCATTACACCGCGCCCTTGAGTAGAACGGATTGCTTGACAGAGATTTGTTTTACGACTTAGACAGTATTCGCATTGACGACATTCTGGGGTGTATAGAGGAATGACGCGATCGCCTTTTTTTAAACTTTTGACTTCTGACCCCACTTCAACTACGATGCCCGCCCCCTCATGCCCTAAAATCGCCGGAAATAACCCTTCTGGATCTTTGCCGGAGAGCGTATACGCATCGGTGTGACATATTCCTGTGGCTTTAATCTCTATTAATACTTCTTCTGCTTGGGGTGGTGCTAATTGAACGGTAGTTACTTCTAACGGTTTTCCCGGTGCGAAGGCTACGGCGGCTTTTACGTCCACGATTTTCTACTCCTAGTTTAAGCGATGACCTCTCCTCTAACTGATAGCTTAAAATGTATATAATGCGCGAAGTTTAATCTAATGCTTTGCAAGTCTCCCGCCAATTTTTAGCGCTAACACGGCGCGAGCATATATTTTATGAGTATTTTTACCCTACAATCTGTTAAAAAAGACTTTGGAATTAAAGAAATCCTTAAAGATGCAAGTTTTAGCATTGATAGTACAGACAAGGTAGGATTGATTGGTACAAATGGTTCGGGCAAATCTACGCTGTTGAAAGTAATCGCGGGTTTAGAATCAGTTGATAGGGGACAAATTTTAGTTAATTCTGGGGTGCGAATTGTTTACTTACCTCAGCAACCAGATTTAGATGAAAATAATACGGTTTTAGAACAAGTTTTTGCCGATACTGGCGAACAAATGGCTTTAGTGCGCGAATATGAGGAATTATCTGATAAATTAGCCCATCCTCCTGAAAATACTGAGCAATTAATGTCGCGTCTATCCACCG
>JAPJOW010000341.1 GCA_030826005.1 Aliterella sp. RAGGC_92 | reverse complement strand
ATTTGTTAGCAATTAGAATCGATTGTTGTAATTAAATAACGGGCATAAGCCAAGTAATTTGATAAATAGTTAAATGGACATACAAAATCTGTTTGCGGCGGGTGGCGTGGTAATGTATCCGCTACTGGGCTTTTCTGTGGTAGCTGCGGCTTTAATTATTGAGCGGATAGTTTTTTGGGTGCGGATAAATAAGCGTCAAAACCGAGTTATCCGCAATGTATTAAACCTTTATCGCCAAGACAATATTATTGGTGCTATGGATGTACTCAAAAAGAATGCCGATTTGCCAATGGCGCGAATTTTTCTAGCAGCTTTAGAATTAGAACAACCAACCCCCGATGAATTTCGGCTGGCTCTAGAAAGCGAAGCACAAGCAGAGTTGCCATTACTAAAAAGGTTTAGCAACATATTTGACACCATTATTAGCGTGTCGCCTTTATTGGGTTTACTCGGTACTGTTTTGGGATTGATTACTTCTTTTGCGTCTCTCAATATTGGTGACGTGGGAAGTAGTCGCACGGCAAATGTAACTTCAGGAATTAGCGAGGCGCTAGTTTCTACCGCATCGGGGTTAGTAGTTGCAATTTTTACGCTGATGTTTGCCAATACATTTCGAGGCTTATACTTGCGACAAACAGCGCGAATTCAAGAATATGGCGGACAGTTAGAATTATTGTATCGTCGCCGTTACGAGCGTCAAGAAGTATTTTATGCGCCTAGCCGATAAACCAAAAGGCGATCGCAATTCAACAATTGTCATAGTTGCAACCTAGAAAATAAATTGGGGCGCATTTAGATACGCGCCCCAAAAACAATTATTAGCTAATTTTCAGCAATTCCACATCAAAAATTAGCGTCGCATTAGGGGGAATTACACCACCCGCACCGCGCGCGCCGTAGCCTAATTCTGGGGGAATAGTTAGCTTACGGCGATCGCCTACTTTCATCGTGCTAAGTCCTTCATCCCAGCCTTTAATGACTTGTCCCACGCCTAATTTAAACGAAAAAGGCTGACCGCGATCGCGGGAACTATCAAATTTTGTGCCATCAACTAAAGTTCCGGTGTAATGAACTACAACGGTTTGACCAGTTTTAGGAGTCGCGCCGTCTCCTGCTTTTAGTACCTCGTACTTCAATCCAGAAGGAGTAGTTACAGCTTTGTTATCGTCGTCAGACATAGTATTACTGGGAGTAGGAGTGGGTTTTTCAGTTACTTGAGCAATTTGGGGTTGGTTTGATGTAAGTCTATCGGCACTAGCGTTAGGCTGATTTGTAAATTGACTAACAACCAAAACTACAACACAAACTACTATGACACCAAAACTGATGATAATTTCTCTCAAAATTCTTCCTCCTTAAAACTAAGGAATAGTAGAAAGTGTTACAAACACAACAAATTTTAGTTCACTTGGCTTAAAGAATGCAAATTAACGCCAGAGTTTATTTTCTAAGTCTCGCACTTGACGCTCTAGGCGATCGATGCGTCCCCGCAATTCATCGGTTTCTGACTGACGCGGTACGCCCAATTCCTGCATTACATTCTTAACTTGCTTTTGCATTTGGGTTTCCCAGTTTCCCTGTTCCGATTTTAGTTTCTGCATCATATCATCGACAAAAACCTTTGCTTGCTCTGGGTTGAGTTTGCCATCTTTGACTAATTCGTCGCTTGCTTCGCGGATTTTTTCCGCAACTAAAGATGTTGTCCCTACACCAAGCATTACAAGTTGCTGAAGCCAGTTATTATTTTCCATTTTTTGTACCTACTTAAATAAATTGTATTTAACCTATTACAGCGATAAGCAAAGTCTCTTGTTACAATTCTATCAATCGGAAAATATGTATTACTGTCTAAACCTTTGCCAAAAACCGTCGGTAATACCTACTTGCACTAATTAATTTATGACTACTTCGCCCTCGTTGCTGGTTGCTCAAATTACGGATACACATCTATTTGCAGAATTTGAGTCGGAAGTCTTTGGCGTACAAACTAATAATTCATTGCAAGCAGTGGTAGAAAAATTAAAGGCATTGCAACCTCAACCAGATATTTTATTGCTTACCGGGGATCTTTCTCAAGACGAAAGCAGTCTTTCTTACAATCGCTTGTCCAATTTTATCGCCCCGTTAAACATCCCTACTTACTGGCTTCCAGGAAATCACGACAATTTGCCAGTAATGGAGCAAGTATTACAGCATCCGCCAATAAATGCGACTAAATCATTTACTTCTGGTGGCTGGAACTTTTTACTAATAAGCTCTTTAATCCCTGGGTGCGTACATGGGGAGATTTCGCAGCAAAGTTTAGATTGGTTAGAACTTCAACTCCAGCAAAATTCTAGTTTTCCTACTTTAATTGCCATCCATCATCCACCATGCTTAATTAATTCCCAATGGATGGACAACATTAACTTACGCAATTATGAGGAGTTTTTGGCAGTGTGCGATCGCTACCCTCAAGTAAAATTAGTTGTATTTGGTCACATTCACCAAGAGTTTGCAACGGTGCGTCGTGGAGTAAATTATTTAGGTTGTCCATCTACCTGCGTGCAGTTTCAACCCCAAAGCAAAGAGTTTACTATTGATAAGCAAGCTCAACCAGGATTTAGATTGATAAATCTCTTTACGGATGGTACTTACAATACAGAAATTGTTCGGGCGGAAACCGCTTAATTATTGTGGTAGTTGAGTTACTTATAGTTGAAGTAGCGGCGGAAGATCGAGAAAAATATCTGCAAATAGATCGGGAAATTTGGACAAAAGCGATCGCGCATTTTCCTGGGTTTATAAATAAAGAAGTTTGGTTAAATCCCGATAAATCTACCGAAGTAAATTTAGTTATTCGCTGGCGCAGTCGAGAGGAGTGGAAATCAATCTCCACCCAGCTA
>JAPJOW010000093.1:9498-15912 GCA_030826005.1 Aliterella sp. RAGGC_92 | reverse complement strand
CGTTTTGAGTTTGGTGCAGCCACTTAAGATTACTCGTAACTTCGCCTAGTACGTTACTAAATTCGCTAGTGCGATGACCGATGGGGTGTTTGGCTAAAGCAAGTAGTGCTGATTCCGGTACGGGAGTAGGTCCGGGAATCATTAGCATTAGTTTGTCGTCCATTGATTTTGCCTTTGTTCTAAAATAAGAGTCCAGACTATTTAGGATTACATACTTGCGTTAACGATTGGATAATTCCCTAAAACTTTGTAGCAAAGCCCAAATAATTAGTAAGGGCGATCGCATTTAACCAAATTTTTACAATTCTTGAGCGGTGGGACGCAAGAGAATTTCATTAATATCAACTTCTTTTGGCTGCTCGATTGCGTAGGCGATCGCACTAGCTACAGCTTCCGCACCAATTGCTATTTCATAAAGCTGGTTTGCGCTTTTTGATGCTTGCTCGTCGCTAATATGATTAGTTAATTCTGTAGCCACTGCGCCAGGAGAAATAATCGTACACCGGATATCCTTGCCTACCTCTTTACGCAATCCTTCCGAAATTGCGCGAACGGCGTATTTAGTACCGCAATAAACGGCGGCGTTGGGAAATACCACATGACCCGCAACGGAAGATATGTTGATAATATGACCGCTCTGGGCTTTTTGCATAGCAGGCAATACTGCCGCAATCCCGTAAAGTACGCCCTTGATATTAATATCTATAGTGCGTTCCCATTCCTCTACTAATAGTTGAGCTAGGGGTGCTAGAGGCATAATCCCAGCATTATTAATCATCACATCAATTTTGCCGTAACGCTTTAGCGTTTCATCTGCCACCGCTTGGACTTGGCTTTGCTTGGTTACATCTACTACTTGATAAGCCGCAGTTCCGCCATCTGCTTCAATTTCTGCCACTAATTTATCTAGCTTATCTTCGCGACGAGCCGCAAGCATTAATTTAGCACCGCGCGCCGCTAACATTTTTGCTGTTGCTTCGCCAATCCCACTACTTGCACCCGTGATAATAACGCTCTTTCCTGAAACTTGACTCATCTTTTTTCCTACATTTATCTCCTTTGTTTGATAGCACTTTCTAATTACTGGCTACGTCCTCCAAAGGCTAGAGAGATAATTTAATTAGGTTTTTACAGGCCAAATCGGCAATTGATTTACCTGCTGTAAGGTTAAATCTACATAAGTAATGCCTTGACTTGCCAAGTCTTCGCCAAAATAGCCTTCCGCACCGTCGTGAGCGTGAGAACCGCTACTTGTGACGACGTAACGATTTTGCAACCGCGCTCTATTAAAAGGCGATGCGACACTCCAACGCCACCTAGAGGGAAAGACAATTGCGCCAATATTTTCTATCCAATCGCGAGTACCGTGCAGGTGATAAATGCGATCGCTCGCCGTAAAACCATTTGTTCCGGCAAATACACCTCCTAGGGAAATTATTGTAATTTGTGCTGCTAATCTCCGCTTGAGATAGTCGGTAGCCCCCAAAGCAACTTGTACCCCGCCGCTTGTGCCAATCATAATAATTTGCAATGGTTTTTCTGGAATAGGTTGCTGGGTATTCATGCGATCGATAATTGCCGTAGCAATGCCTTGATTGTAAATAGGGCCGTAACGAGGATCGGCAGAGATGGCAAATCGCCACAAGTTACGAATTTTAATTACAACGTTTGAGATGGCAAGCCATCCTTGCGCGCGATCGGCAAACTCCCATAAAGGAGCAAGTACCCGCTTTCCTCCCAAACTTTCATTACTGGCGGAGTAGGGAAAAACATCGCTTACGGCGATACAGTTAGGATGAGCCGCAATTAAACTATCTAAAAACAATTCTTCTCCTGATGTTAGTTGATTGGCAGAAAAATCTCCCACTCCTGGTAGAAAGACAATATAACAACTTAACTGAGAAGATTTAGAAATTGAACTAGAGTTAGAGTTAAGCGATACAGTAGGAGGATTGTTTTTTAAGCCAAGCAGTTGTACACCTTCATCTGCCCACCAAATTAATGTTCCAACAGGCGAAAGCGTCCCCCAGACCAATAAAATTAATACAGCTATAGTTAATAGCTTTAAACTTCCACCCCGCAGCCAGAGAATGACTTTAGTTAATAGCTGTAGCATTTAATTACAGTCAATAAGTTAAGTAATATTTTACACGTAGCTATTAGTATTAGGAAATAATAGTGAGGTATAAACAAAGAGTAAGGGGGCTATGGAAAACCTTAGCTAGTGCTTTATCATTAGATGCTAACTTCTATGAATATGCTCCCAATGATTCTATAACTAATCGTGTAGCTCAAACTATTGTAATTTTGGCAGCAATTTCTCATGCTATAGGTAGTTGGGTCGTTTTTATCATCAATTGGACAGCAATTTCTATCCTCCCTTTAGCTCTTTTGATTGATGCTCTAAGTATTGTTGCTGGTTATTACTTTTGGACTTCTACTATTTGGTGGATTGGAAAATGGTTGAGGCAAAATCCACCTAGTTATCGAGAATTGTTAATTCCGATTGGATTTGCTTATGCTCCTCAAGTATTAAACTTTTTAACGCTGATTCCCTTACTTGGAGAGCCAATTGAGCTAATTTTATCTATTTGGAGTTTGTTAGCTGTAATTGTTGCGGTGCGTCAAGGTTTGGATATTAATACTACTTGGTCGTCAGTAATTTGTTTACTTGGCTGGCCATTAATTCAAATAGCTATTAATTTTATTCAAGAGTCTTGGAGTAGAGTTTAGATTAATGAGAATGTAATTTAATTTTCGTTAGAATTACTTAAATAATAAGTTTTAATGTTATCAGTGTTACTTTAATAACTAACAACTGTCTACCCCAAGAGTTATTGATGCAAAAATCTTTTCCACCTCTAGCATGATAAATAACTTTATAGCAGTTGTTAAATTTCTGTTTAATACAAACAAAAATACTTGTTTGCCGATCGCACCACGTAGCTAAATTTCCCAAAATTATTGTTGCTTTTGCCTAAGACCTTGGATCTACCATCCGATCCAAGGTTTACCATTGGAAAATTTTTAACTCAAATAGGAGACAATTATAATGCCCGAAGAACAACTACAACCACCCCAAGCTCAAAACCAACAACCAGGTATAGAGTCAGAAATGACACCCAAGCCAAAAGCAGACGATTCGCAGTATCGGGGAAGCGGTAAATTAGCCGGAAAAGTTGCATTAATTACAGGCGCAGATAGCGGTATAGGTCGGGCGGTGGCGATCGCCTTTGCTAAAGAAGGTGCGGACATCGCGATCGCTTATTTAAACGAACACGATGATGCGAAGGAAACAAAACAGTTAGTAGAAGCTCAAAATCGCCGCGCCACTGCGATCGCTGGAGATATTGGCGATGAAAGTTTTTGTCAGCAATTGGTCGAACAAACCGTCCAAGAATTTGGCAAGCTAGATATTTTAGTCAACAACGCCGCCGAACAGCATCCCCAAGAAAGCATCGAAGATATTAGCGCCGAACAGTTAGAGCGGACTTTCCGCACAAATATTTTTTCGATGTTCTTCTTAACTAAAGCCGCCCTCAAACATCTTAAAAAAGGTAGCGCGATTATTAATACCACTTCTGTAACCGCCTATAAGGGTAATGAAGAATTAATTGATTATTCTTCTACTAAAGGCGCGATCGTGGCATTTACTCGTAGTTTATCTCAAAGCTTGATATCAAAGGGAATTAGAGTTAATGCAGTAGCTCCAGGGCCTATTTGGACACCGTTAATTCCTGCTACTTTTCCGCCGGATAAAGTAGCTAGTTTTGGCAAACAAGTACCTATGGAAAGACCAGGACAGCCAGAAGAAGTTGCACCTAGCTTTGTATTTTTAGCTTCTGATGACGCATCTTATATGGCGGGACAAGTCTTACATCCTAATGGTGGATCGGTTGTTAATGGCTAATAGTTGGCGATCGCCTTTCTCTGTTGCATTTTAGATCGAAATAAATCTCTAGGCGATCGCTAAGTAAAAACCCCACCAGAAATATAAATGGCGGGGTTTTTACTTGAATTAATTATTTAAGGATTCTGTCCAAATGTACGGCAATAGCCTTACATCTTTTGTTGAATTGCACTTTTTGCAGCTTTAAATTGCGTAGCTAATTGCTCGCTTTGGTCACTGCTCATATTGTCGCGGATAGCCGCAAACATAGTGCTTTCTTCTTGACGAATGTGATCGCCAACAGCGTCCATTAAACTTCTAATTTTGGACTTAAATTCGTCAACGGCGGTTGCATCGCTGGCTTTGATTTCATCCAAAACTTTTTTCATTTCAGCTTGTTCGTCGTACAGTTCTGTGGTGTCATTTTCACCGTAGAAAGGACGTACCGCCGGGTATACTACTTGCTCCTCAGCTTCAGCATGAGCAGTTAAATCTTTGTAGATTTGACCGAAATACTCTTGTAATTTTTGAGGATCGTCTGTAGCTGCTACTTGGGTAAATAGAGTGTTTACTTTAGCATGATCCATCCGAATTATATCTTGGATGTTCATGTCTTCTTTATCAGTGGTGTGAGTTACGACACTACCAACTACCCCGCTTACCGCCGCCATCGCATCTTGAACGCGACTCCAGATCCCTTGATCGGCTTCTTCACCTGTAAGTTCGCGTACTCCCAAAACTTCTAGTACGCCTTTGAGTTGCTCTTGGTGAGCGCGGTTTTCAAAGTTGATGGTATTTAATGGCGCGATCGCTGCCATAACATCTGCACCAATTTTTTGAGCAGCTTTGTGTACCGTTAAACCGCTCATTACTTGCTGGTGTTTGAGCAATTCGTGCTGAAATACCTTTTCGTAAATAGTTAATTCCGAACCGCCCATAAGTTCGTCAATTTTGCTAACCATTTGAGTAATGGTTTCTTTTGGTTCAGCTTGAACGCCATACTGAACGATAATTGTGTCGATGATGCCCAAGTTTTTTTGGTCATCGTTGAGCATATCTTGAATGCGATCGCGGATATCTTGGTCTTTAATTTCGCTCAAGAATTTTTGCTCGTTAGCAATTAGCAAGTTTTGAATAGCTTTGATGTCTGATAGTTTGCTACCCAACGCTGTGCGCTTGGCATTATCCAAGGTTACTGCCATTTTAAAATATCCTCTTTATTTTTTAGAATCGGCTACAGTTTTTAGGTTGTCATAATTACCCTAGTAATTCCATCTTTCTTTTGACGGATCGCTATCTGTATAAGTAGAAATAAACTTAAATTTATTGAGGATTTTACTTAGCAAATAAATATAGATTTTCTTAATCGTAATTATCAAAAAAAAATTGATAGATTTTTCCACCTTACTAATATTAAACAATTAAAAAATTGCTTCCTCCACCACAAGACAGATACAAGACTAGCAAGCAAATCGCTAAATTGACTCAGTACCCTCGATTAAAGAATTAGCGACTAGCAATGCAAGATCAGCCCGGATTAGGAGAACAGGCATTAGATAAAGTTGTAGAACTTGGTATATCTAGCCAGCTTGATGAAGTAGAAAACATAGATGTAGATATAAAAACAGACCCATTAAAGCTGATTCAAGGGCAAGTAGATGATGTAAAAATTGCTGGCGATGGGCTAGTAATGAAAAAAGACCTGCGTGTAAACCAATTAGATATGCACATGACAGGTGTAGCCATTAATCCTCTGAGCGTTGCTTTGGGCAAAATTGAACTAACTAAACCAACCGATGCTAGTGTCCGCGCCGTACTCACCGAGTCAGACATTAATCGAGCTTTTAATAGTGACTACGTGCGTAACCAGTTGCAAAACTTGCAAGTAAGCGTCAACGGACAACCGACGGCAATTAGCGCCCAGCAGGTCAATTTTCGCCTCCCTGGCGATCGCAAAGTAGCAATAGATGCTACGGTATCCTTGCCCGATAACCAGACGCAGCAAGTAGCATTTTCGGCGATTCCAGCGATTAGTTCTAACGGACAAACGGTTGCTTTAGAAAATGTAGAGTATGGAGAAGGCGAGGAACTATCGCCAGAATTAACTACAGCTTTGGTAGAGCAAACCAGTGAAATTTTAAATTTATCTAACTTTGACTTAGAAGGAATGTCGCTGCGAATTGAGAATTTACAAGTAGAAGCGGGAAAATTGACAATTAAAGCCGAGGCTCATGTCGAAAAAATTCCTACCGCTTAAAATCTAGATGTCAGAATATACCCCCTAGGAGAAATTATGGAGACACAACGAACAAGTAGCACGCCATTTCCTAATATTCCGCCAATTATCGAAAGCGACGATCGCGAATACCGCGATACTGGCGTACCTAGTACCGTTGCGATCGCAGGTCATCCTTTACACCCTTTGAGCGTAATTTTTCCTATCGCCTTTTTAGCTGGGGCTTTAGTAACCGATGCTGTTTACTGGCTAGTACGGGACGAATTTTGGGCGCGGGCATCTTTTTGGC
>JAPJOW010000093.1:0-9398 GCA_030826005.1 Aliterella sp. RAGGC_92 | reverse complement strand
GGCTTGGGCGGCGGCGTGGTTGCAGCTATTATTGGCATGAGTGACTTTTTGCAAATTGAACGAGTCCGCAAGCGTACCGCCGGGTGGGCGCACATGATTATTAATGTGACGCTGCTAGTTTTAACCGCCATCAACTTATATCTGCGTTGGGGTAATCCAGTAGGGGGTGTATTACCTTGGGGATTAGTTATATCAACGATTGTTGGCACTTTAACCAGTGTTTCGGGATGGTTTGGGGCAGAACTATCTTATCGCCACAAAATCGGTGTCGTTGGGGCTGGTAGCCGCAGCGAACCTTAAAAACTAAACCTCTAGCAATCCTAAATCAGTCGTGAACAGCACGAGGGTTTTGCCCCCTAACCCCCAACCTTGGGGGGACAAGACTCTTAGCCACCTTCAATTGGGGATTGGGGGCTATCCATATTTCATAACTCAAATAGGATTGCTATATGTTATACAAAGCACATTAGAAACTAATTGCTTTTTGTATGACATTTACGCGAAATAGACAAATAAATATTCTTATTTCACTGCTCATCGTTACCGGGATGGGCTTTTTTTTCAAGTTTTATGGGGGATTTGGGCGGCAGTGGTTTAATAATAGCAGCGCCGCCATATTTTATGAGATTTTCTGGTGCTTATTTGCTTATTTGTTTGTCAGAGGACGCAACGCAGTTAATCAAATTCCTTTATGGGTTTTTGTTATTACGTGCGTGCTTGAATTTTTGCAGTTATGGCATCCCCCCTTATTAGAACAGATGCGTTCAACTCTTGTCGGTAGGTTGATACTAGGTACTACTTTCACATGGTGGGATTTTCCTTATTACGCGATCGGTTGTATCTTAGGTTGGTTGTGGTTGAAACAATTGGATAAAAAGAGCAATGCAAAAAAGTAGGTTAATGTTTGGGAATTAAAATGCGATCGCTCTATAAGTTTAAAATCGCCACCTGCGAGAAATCGAGTAAAGTTTGGTAATAATTAATACCATAGATTAAGTCTTATTACTGATAAATAGTGCGATGTAATGGTTGAGCTTCAACTTGTTCAATCCACGCTCTAATAGCAGGAAATCCCGATAAATCGAAGTTGCCTTCATGAGCAACGTGAGTATAAGCAAATAGACCAATATCTGCAATAGTATAGCGATCGCCAACAAAATAACTATATTGCTTTAAGTGTTTTTCCATCACTGCAAGGGCGGCATAACCAGGAGCGCGTTTTTGCTCAAGTGCTACTTTGTATTCTTCGCCTTTATTCAAGTAAGAAATCCAAAATCTAGAAGTAGCAATAAAAGGTTCGTGACTATACTGCTCGAAAAACAGCCATTGTAGTACTTGAGCGCGTAAAAAATGGTCTTGCGGTAGAAACTGAGTTCCTTCGCTGAGATAAAAAATAATCGCATTTGATTCCGCTAAAAACTGACCGGATTCAAGCTCTAAAACTGGTACTCTACCATTAGGATTTTTAGCTAAAAATTCGCAAGTTCTACTTTCACCCTTAATAATATCTACTTCCACATTTTCAAAGGGAATAGCAAGTTGGGTTAACAACAGACGGATTTTGTAGCAGTTGCCAGAAAAAGATGAGTTATACAGGCGCAACATAGATATAACTAGAAGTTTGCTTTTAATTTAGGTGTTACAAGCGATCGCGTTTTCCTAACTTTAGAATTTACAATTAAACTTACACGCATTATTACCGGAAAAATCTCAATCAGTCTTGAAGTTATTATTAGTAGCATTTGCCCTGGCTACAACTATATAACAATGTTTTAATTAATACTAAGAGTCAAAAGCGCGCGGCAAACTTCGATTTATGATTAAGTATATTACTCAAACAGTGAACGGCGATGGAAGTAATGCTGGCGGGTCATTATCAAATCGTCCAATACCTTAGTTGTGGTGGATTCGGTCAGACATTTTTAGCTAGAGATTGTCACCTACCTGGCAGCCCTTTATGTGTTGTAAAACAACTACAACCTAAAGTTAGCGACCCAGAAATGCTAAAAATATCTAGACATTTATTCGAGCGAGAGGCACAAGTTTTATACCAGTTAAGCGGACATGACCAAGTACCCCGCTTGCTGGCTCATTTTCAGCAAGAAAATGAGTTTTATTTGGTGCAGGAATTCATTGCTGGCGAACCCTTAGATCGAGAACTAACTGTTGGCAGGAAATTAGATGAATCTGCCACTATCTCTTTATTGCACAGTATATTGCAAGTGCTGGCATTTGTTCACGCCCAGTCGGTAATTCATCGCGATATCAAACCTGCCAACTTAATTAGACGCAGCAAAGATAATAAAATGGTGCTAATTGATTTTGGAGCCGTCAAAGAAGTGGCAACAAGAACAATTAGCTTTCACAAACAGACAAGCATGAATGTAGCTATCGGTTCTCCGGGCTATATGCCCAGCGAACAACAAGCGCTTAGACCTTATTTTAGTAGCGATATTTATGCTGTAGGCATGGTTGCTATCCAAGCATTAAGCGGCAGAAAACCTCAAGATATTCTAGAAAGCTCTCCTGACGGTGAAGTTAGCTGTGCTTTGCTAGGTAGCGATACCCCAATTAGCCCAGAATTAGCAAAAGTTTTAGATCGGATGGTACGGTACGACTATCGCCTGCGCTATGAAAACGCTACTTTAGCTCTAGAAGCTATTAAACCGTTAATCGATCGCACCAATTTACCTAGTACGCCCAGATCGACCACTGCTCAACAACGTCATACCAGCAAGCAAACATCTACGGCAACTCAAAGTAACTCTAGCGGCAATAGTTTTACGAATTTTAAAACTCTATCAGGCGATCGCCTAAAACAATTAGAGCAGCTTTTGACTCGTGCGATCGGCCCTATTGCCCCAATTGTACTTAGACAAGCAATAGAGAGGGCAACAACCCAACAAGAGTTTGTAGAACTATTGTTATTTCATATCCCAGAACCAGAAATTTCATATTTTCACCAACAAATTGCTTTACTACTAAAAAATCTACCGAAACCATCAGTTAATGTTGCAGAAACGGTAACTAAGACTACTATGCCTAGCAATTCAGCTAATTTAGAACTTGATGCTAGTTTTATTGAATGCTGTACGGTAGAACTAACAAAAATTCTCGGCCCTATTGCTGCTTTGGTGGTACAAAGAAGTTTAGCTCGTAAATCTGATATGTCTCGCACTCAACTAATCAATGCTTTGGCGGAGCATTTACCTAACGCCCAATCTAAACAAGTATTTCGTCAAACTTTAAGTAGTAAATAAACGCAGTAGCTAGACTTAACACTGTTACGCCTCTATTCTCCTTCTAACATATTCATTGCTACTACTAAGCTAGTTTTAAGGCGGTTAAATGCTGCGGCAAGCTTGCCTATTTCATCATTTGACCCCCGCTCGAACTCTCCCTGCATATTACCCAAACTCACCTCGTTTGCTACTTTTGCCATTTTGTTGAGCGGGCGGATCACGGTGTACTTAAGTAAAAGATTGATTAATAAAAAGATTGAAGCAAAAGCTGTGGTAATGATGCCCATCAACAGGAAAAAGTCATGCTGGGTACTATTAGCTACAAGGCTTGCGGGTAGAGAAATTATTTGAGCGCCGACAATATCGTTCAGTTTCCAGCCAAAACCATTAGTGCTACCATAAGTTGCCAGCAGGCTTTTAGGGGCGGCTTCTGGAGTACTATGGCAGCGCAGACAGCTTTCTTTGGCGATCGCAATTGGTCTTGCAATATAAAATAATTCTCCTGCCGGAGAGGAGCGATAACCTGTCATTTCTTTGAGCGCCAAATTAGTTTGAAAATTTTTTACTAAGTTTGTTTCAAAACCATCAGCTTTATCGCGTAAGTTAGTAGGATTGAGAGTTGCTTCTTTATAAAAAAAGTTGTCGTATTCTGGGTTCTTACGCAGGTCTTCAAAGACTTCTCGCGCCGAGTATCCCGGAACTGTTTGGGGTAAAAATTCTGTTTCTGTTTCCAATCGCGGCGCTAGTTCTGGCGCAACTTGATTGAGGGTGTACTGCCGAACAGATAGCATTGTTTGCAACAATAAGGTGGCGTTGGCGCTTACCTGCTGCTCGGTATTTCGACTTAAAATAGCTGAAAAAGCTACGCCGCCTACTATTACGGCGATCGCAAATACTGTTAGCAATAATATATTAAATTTTTGACTGAGTTGAAAGTTTTTAAGCATCGCTACTTAAACTAAGCTTTGATGAGACCCTTGGAAAAATACATTTTGTCGCACCGGAATGTAGATCATCTTACCAACTAAAAAAAGAAAGTAGGCAAATGTACCCGTTTTAGTTATTGAATTTTATTCAAAGTTAAAGTAAAGCAATTCAAAAATCCCGCTCAAAAGACTTTACTATTAAATTTTTCTTTCCCCTTTGCCTTTTAGATTTAGCGGCCTATGACTTCACGTCGTTTGTTTTTAACTCAAGTTCTCCTAGTACTGGCTGGTTGTAGGCAATTTTCATCTAAGCCCCAACAATTAGGAAAATTAATTATTGGCATAGTTGCTTACGGAGAAGGGGTAAGTATCGAGCAATATCAAAGTTTTATTGATTATTTGCAAAATCGAACTCAAACGATAATTGAGTTAGAGCCTGTATACAATGAAATTAAGGCATTACAGCAAATTCAAAATCGGGTTTGGTCTTTAGTATTTGCACCGCCGGGTTTAGCCGCGATCGCAACTCAAGCCCAATATTTGCCATTATTTCCACTCCAAGGTATCAATAATCGCCGCTCGGTTTTGGTAGTTTTAAAAGCTAGTAATATTAAAAAATTAATCGATCTAAATGGCAAAACTGTAGCTTTAGGACAACCAGGTTCTGTAACTGGCTATTATTTGCCCTTATACAATCTGTACGGTATTACTCTGGCACAAGTGCAAATTGCTCCAACTCCCAGAAGTATTTTAGAATCGATCGCAAGTGGTGAAGTAATGGCGGGAGCTTTGTCTAAAGATGAGTTCGATCGCTACCGCTCGGAGTTTTTACCGATAGAATTGAGAATTTTACACGCTAGTCAAAGCATTCCATCGGGATCTGTCTTAATTAGCCCTGATATTGAACGCAATCAGCAAAATTTAATTCAGCAAGCGATGAATCAAGCCGTACCCGAAATAGCCCAGCAAGTCGGGTATATTCCCAATGCTCAACCACCTAGCTATCAGGATCTAGTTGCTTTTATTGATAAAGTTAAGCCCATTGAAACGCATCTCCACGAGCAACCCGCCCCTCTATACCAAAAAGTAGAGGAAAAAAAGGTGCGGTGAAACTAATATTTAATACCTAGTAAATGTAAATTTTATGTGCGGAAGATTTACTTTAAGCCAGCCAATTAATGCGATCGCCTCAGTATTCAATCTCGCCCAAATTCCACCGCTAGAGCCGCGTTACAATATTGCGCCTACACAATTAATTCCCTCAATATGCGCTGCGCCTGGAGGCGAAAAACAGTTACAAATGCTACGTTGGGGTTTAATTCCTAGTTGGGCAAAAGATCCAGCTATCGGGGCAAAGTTAATTAATGCCAGAGCAGAAACAGTAAGCGAAAAACCTTCATTCAAATCAGCTTTCAAGCGGCGGCGGTGTTTGATAGTTGCTGATGGTTTTTACGAATGGCAGCGTCAAGATGGCAAAAAACAACCTTACTATTTTCGCTTGCAAAACGGACAACCATTTGCTTTTGCAGGCTTGTGGGAACAATGGAAGTCACCGGAAGAACAAGAGATTACTTCTTGTACTATCTTAACTACCGCAGCTAACGACTTACTACGCCCGATTCATGACAGAATGCCAGTGATTTTAGACTCCGATCGATACGAGCTTTGGTTAGATCCAAAGGTTGAAAAGTCAGAGATATTACAGCCGCTTTTGCATCCCTATCAAGCTGATTTAATGACTAGCTATGCAGTAAGCACTAAAGTTAATAATCCTAAAAATAATACTTCTGAATGTATTAATAGTTTGTAAAATTATAGATTAAGTTTTAAATAACTCAATAACCAATTAGCTGCGGTAGCGCGGCGAGTATGTCTAGGGGTAAATTCTCCTATTTTATAACCTTTAAAACCTAGTTGTTCTTTCAATAACTGTTTGTTTTCTGGAGGAATAGAACGAGTCAGCTTGACGGTGGCTGGGCGGCTTTCTAAAAAATCGGGTGGGTTTGGATATTCGTCGCGCCAATCTACAGATACCTTTGTGTTGTCCCAAATTTCTGCCTGTTTATCGTAGTTATATCCTAAGTAGTACCAAACCAATTTATTGACAGTAGTATCATCAATTTCATCATTTAAAATAGCCCAAATAGTCTGTTCATTTAGTGGCGGTAAATCTGACATAAACTTATCGTTATATAAGTAACTTTTACTAATAACCTATAAATGCAAAGAAAATAATTAAATTTTCTTAATAAGCACTTTAAAAAGATATCATCCAGTTTGATTTATACCTACTGGAGGAGATATTAGCTAAAATCTTTGTGACAAACTACAGATCGAATCACTTTTTCTAAATAAATCTCTACTAAATTACTAAGGAGGAATATGAATTTAGGAGATATGTTTAAAGACTTGGTTGGAGATAAGCTCAGACGACGCGATGACGACGATGACGATCGCCGACGCAGACGACGCGATGATGACGAGGATGATTATAGCTCTAGGTATCGCGATGATGACGATGACGATCGCCGCCGTAATCGCCATGACGATGACGATGACGATGACGATGACGATGATGACGACTAGATATATTAATCGAGATAGTTAAGCAAAAACTGTAGTTCGCGGCTGTATAACTGTTAAATTGGAGCTAAGTATTTAGCAACAGTTGTACGGCTTTTTGATTGTTTGCGGCTAAAAATGCGATCGCTCGCTCCAAAAAAGCAACTATACTACGCAAATTTATGCCAAATTCACCCCAGAAAGACGAGCTAATTCGATATCATGTTTTGGTGTCTGGAAAAGTGCAAGGAGTCGGGTATCGAATGTCAGTTTTGCAAGCCGCCAAGCAGCTTAAAGTCAATGGATGGGTGCGAAATCTGCCGGATGGTAGAGTAGAGGCAGTTTTTGAAGGAAATTCCCTCGATATTGAGGAGCTACTTCGCTGGTGTCGCTATGGTAATTCTGTTGCAGTTGTTGAAGGTATTGTAGTTGAGCGACAAATGCCAGAAAATTATCCTAGCTTTGAAATTCGCCGTTAGCGCTGCATCTATACTCAGTAGGCTAAAATAAAAATTCAGAAAATATTTAACTAAAATCCAATAATTTGTTCATGTATTTCTTTTATTACCCTACTAATCTTTAGTAATAGCATCGAGCTTGTCTTTTCCCCAAATATCAGGAACTACTCACCATGCAAAATCATTTATCGAATACTCATATTGAAAACTCTCATACTTTGATTACTCCCGAACAAATTAGAAAAATATTACCTATAAGCTCTGAGATTGAACAAAGTATTTTAAAATTTAGGCAACAAATTGAGCAAATTCTAGAATTTCAAGATAGCAGAAAATTTATAGTGGTCGGCCCTTGTTCTATCCATGATACAAAAGCTGCCGAAGAATACGCTCAAAAGCTTAAGCATTTAGCAGATAAAGTTGAAGACAAACTCTTGTTGGTGATGAGGGTCTACTTTGAAAAACCACGTACAACGGTGGGTTGGAAAGGATTAATTAACGATCCTGATATGGATGATTCTTTCCAAATCGAAAAAGGATTGCTAACGGCTCGAAGACTGCTGATAAAACTTGCCGAAATGGGTTTACCAACAGCTACAGAAGCTCTCGATCCGATTATACCTCAGTACATTGGCGAATTAGTTTCTTGGTCGGCAATTGGCGCGCGTACCACTGAGTCGCAAACTCATAGAGAAATGGCAAGCGGGTTATCTATGCCTGTAGGATTTAAAAATGGTACGGATGGCAGTATTAAAGTAGCTTTAAATGCTTTAGAATCAGCTAAAACTCCGCACAATTTTCTTGGTATTAACCATAAAGGGCAAGTAAGTAGTTTTAAAACTAAAGGTAACGCTTATGGTCATATTATCTTACGCGGTGGTGGCAGCAAGCCTAATTTTGAAGCTGAAAGCGTGAAAGACGCAGAAGAAAAATTAAAGCAAGCAAATTTGCCTCCCAGAATTGTCATTGATTGCAGTCATGGTAATTCAAATAAAGATTATAAGTTACAAGGCGGAGTTTTTGAAAACGTCATTAAGCAGGTTGTAGAAGGCAACACTTCTATAGTTGGCATGATGTTAGAATCCAATTTGTACGAAGGAAGCCAATCAATTCCTAGCGACTTGCATCAGCTAAAATATGGTGTTTCGGTAACAGATAAGTGTATCAATTGGGCGGAAACTGAAAAAATTATTTTATCTGCTTACGAGCAATTGAAGTAGGTTTTAGATAGATGCGATCGCACCATTGCGGCGGCGATCGCCAGAACCTGTAATACTACCTTCAAGCTCCATCACTGTATGCACTCCACCAAAAAACATATTTTGTTTATTCCACAAAATTAGGCGATCGTCTGTTAAGTTTGTTACGGTTTGACTAAATCCTGGCTCTATACTTAATATGTTATTTTCCCAATGAATGCGGGGGCTATTTACAGCCAAGTCTACGGGCATTTTAAAATCAATTATATTAGATATTACTTGTAAAATTGCCGTTCTAATACGGTTAGAACCACCCGAACCTAAAGCAATTTCTGGCTGATTATCTTTAAGTACAATAGTAGGGGACATCATCGAAGAAATCCTGACATTCTCTTGCCATTGGTGAAATCCATAAGGATTCAAATCTTCTTCTCCCAGCATATTATTCATCATTATTCCCGTACCAGGAATTACATAACCGCAACCTTCACCGTGCGAAGTAGTAGTACTTGCAGCATTACCTTCGGCATCAATTACGCTAATATGCGTTGTGCTTCCCCACTTATTTACAGTATTAGTTAATTGCTGCTCGTAAATATTAATATGTTCGGTAGATAAAAAGGTTTTTTCAATATTTTCTTGATAAATATTGCTATTATATTTGTCTCTCCTAGCAACATTTGTTAGCCGCATTACTTCTGTTAGTATTTGCAAATGTGCGGAACTACCAAATTTAATCTTAGTTAAATCAACTTTCGCTAATAATTCTAAAGCAAAGGCAATTAATATACCGCCAGAACTTGGGGAAGGATTAGTTAGTAAGAGATTATTTCGATAATTTATTTCTAATGGCTTTCGTTCTATAACTTGATAGTTTTTAAGGTCTTCTAAAGTCAAATAGCCGCCATGCTCTTGACAATCTTTTACTAGCTGATGAGCAATTTCTCCAGTATAAAATTCTTCTATTCCTGCTTCTACCAAATAAGCCAAAATATTAGCAAAATCTTTCAT
>JAPJOW010000092.1 GCA_030826005.1 Aliterella sp. RAGGC_92 | reverse complement strand
GCCTAATACCAACAGCGCTCCAGCCATTTGACTAGGTCTTGTCTGGAAGTATTTAATTGCCTAGAAATGCTCCAAAGCTGAATTGCTGCCGAAGTGCTAGTAATTTGTACTCGCAATGGTTGGTCAATTGCACAGGAACAAGGAATAGCTAGTTGCTGTAAGCGCTGATAAACGTACCACCTATCTGCCCAACTTACTTCGACTTTTACGTTTGCGGCTTGACAACTGGGCGACTTCACTAGCAATTATCTCCATAAATGAAAGAACTTTTTAGTAGCTTTCCAATCTATGTCCTTACTTAGAAGTGCAGGGTTAGTAGTTCAGCTACTTTTTTATTAGCATACACCTAATTGCAAATAATTCTCATAAAGATTGCAAAAAGATTTAGGGAAGTTGGCAATAAGTTTTAGTTGTATTAGTAGAGACAGCGCGATCGCCCTGTAGGAGGCTTACACTGGTAAGTGTTAATTGCACTTTAAACTTATAGTCGCTGCCAAAAGAGAGGGGAACTATGTCAGAATCTCAAACCCAACTACGGAACTTCGGGCAAGTTTACGACAATCCAGTGATGCTAGAGCGCAGCGTCACAGAACCCGTTTGTGAAGGATTAAATGTAGCTTTAGCAAGTTTCCAAGCGCTGTATTTGCAATACCAAAAGCACCACTTTGTCGTTGAAGGTGCGGAGTTTTATATGCTGCATCAGTTTTTTGGCGAAAGCTACGAACAAGTGCAAACTCACGTCCACGATATCGGCGAACGTTTAGATGGTATTGGTGGCGTACCTGTAGCTAGTTTTAGCAAGTTAGCTCAACTATGTTGCTTTGAGCCAGAAGAAGACGGAGTTTTTAATTGTAGAGCGATGGTAGAACATAACTTAGCTGCCGAACAAGCCGTAATTAACTTAATTCGCCGCCAAGCAACTCAAGCCGAGAGTTTAGGCGATCGCGCAACTCGCTACTTATATGAAACAATCTTACTTAAAACCGAAGAAAGAGCTTATCATTTAGCCCACTTTTTAGCTCATGACAGCCTGACATTGGGGTTTATGAGCAACGGCAAGAATTAGCTAAGTGGGCGCATCTATTTAGGGTGCGCCCTGCCTTAGAAAGTAGAAATTTGCAAAAATGATAAATAAATAGCAACGAGAATCACATTAGACGCTTAAAATAGTCAAGATTTGCCTATTCGTAATCCGAATTAACTACTATGCCCCGTCGTGACGACCTCCATAAAATTTTACTGCTTGGCTCAGGCCCAATCGTAATTGGACAAGCTTGTGAGTTTGACTATTCTGGGACTCAAGCTTGTAAGGCATTGCGAGAAGAAGGTTATGAGGTGGTACTTGTTAATTCCAATCCTGCCACCATTATGACTGACCCGGAAACCGCCGATCGCACATACATCGAGCCACTAACGCCGGAATTAGTCGAAAAGATCATTGCTAAAGAGCGTCCCGATGCGTTATTACCCACTATGGGCGGACAAACGGCTCTAAATATAGCTGTATCTTTAGCAAAAAGCGGCGCGTTGGAGAAGTACGAAGTAGAGTTAATTGGGGCAAAGTTGCCAGCTATTGAAAAAGCTGAAGACCGCCAACTATTTAAAGAAGCAATGGATCGTATTGGGGTAGCGATGTGTCCTTGCGGTACAGCGTCAACAATTGAAGAATCAAAAGCTGTGGCGCGTACTATTGGTTCTTACCCGCTAATTATTCGTCCAGCCTTTACAATGGGCGGTAGCGGTGGCGGAATTGCCTATAACCAAGAAGAATTTGAAGAAATGGCGCAAGTAGGCATTGACGCTAGTCCCGTTTCCCAAATATTAATTGATAAGTCTTTACTGGGCTGGAAAGAGTACGAACTAGAAGTAATGCGCGATTTGGCAGATAACGTTGTAATTATCTGCTCGATTGAAAACCTCGACCCGATGGGCATTCATACCGGAGACTCGATTACAGTTGCTCCGGCGCAAACGCTTACAGATAAGGAATACCAGCGTTTGCGAGATATGGCAATTAAAATTATCCGCGAAATAGGCGTAGAAACAGGCGGCTCAAATATCCAATTTGCAATTAATCCCGTCGATGGCGATGTCATTGTCATTGAAATGAATCCCCGCGTTTCTCGTTCTTCGGCGTTGGCTTCTAAAGCTACAGGCTTTCCCATTGCTAAATTTGCGGCAAAGTTGGCGGTGGGTTATACCTTAGACGAAATTAGTAACGACATTACTAAAAAAACTCCCGCCTCTTTTGAACCAACTATTGACTATGTAGTTACAAAAATTCCCCGGTTTGCGTTTGAAAAATTCCCCGGTTCTGAACCCGTCCTTACTACGCAAATGAAATCTGTAGGCGAAGCAATGGCGATTGGACGCACCTTTAACGAGTCGTTTCAAAAAGCTTTGCGGAGTTTGGAAACCGGACGCGCTGGTTGGGGTTGCGACCTTAAAGAAAAATTGCCCAGTGGAGAGCATATTCGCCCACAATTGCGGACTCCCAACCCCGAACGGATTTTTGCGGTGCGTCAAGCAATGCTGTTAGGGATGTCCGTACAGGAAATTTACGAACTCACAGGTATCGATCCTTGGTTTTTGGACAAAATGCAGATTTTGATTGAAACGGAGAAGTTTATTAAAAAAACGCCGCTAAATCAATTGACTAAAGAGCAGATGTATAATGTCAAACGCGAAGGATATAGCGATCGCCAAATTGCTTTTGCCACTAAAACTACTGAAGACGAAGTTAGAACCTATCGCAAGCAGTTAGGGGTTATCCCCGTTTATAAAACTGTAGATACTTGCGCCGCCGAATTTGAAGCTTTTACTCCTTATCATTACTCTACCTACGAAGAAGAATCCGAAGTTAGACCTAGTGATAAGCAAAAAGTCATGATTTTAGGCGGAGGTCCTAACCGGATTGGACAGGGAATTGAGTTTGATTACTGTTGCTGTCATGCGAGTTACGCCCTCAAAGCGGCGGGATTTGAGACAATTATGGTTAATTCTAATCCCGAAACTGTATCGACCGATTACGATACCAGCGATCGCTTATATTTTGAGCCGCTTACTAAAGAAGATGTCCTCAATGTCATTGAAGCTGAAAACCCCATAGGCATAATTGTCCAATTTGGCGGTCAAACTCCTTTAAAACTAGCGATACCTTTGCAGAGATATTTAGCTGCAAATACGGACACCTTAGCTACAACTAAAATTTGGGGTACTTCTCCCGACTCTATCGACACCGCCGAAGATCGCGAACGGTTTGAGAAGATTCTTAACGAGCTAAATATTGCTCAACCACCTAATGGCATCGCCCGCAATTATGACGATGCTTTGGTTGTGGCGGGAAAAATCGGTTATCCAGTCGTAGTACGTCCTAGCTACGTTTTGGGCGGACGCGCTATGGAGATAGTTTACTCTGATACCGACTTAGAGCGCTACATGGTTTATGCGGTGCAAGTAGAACCCGACCATCCGATTTTAATTGATAAGTTCCTCGAAAATGCTATTGAAGTAGACGTTGATGCGATCGCAGATAGTACAGGCAAAGTCGTAATTGGCGGCATTATGGAACATATCGAACAAGCTGGGATTCACTCTGGCGATTCGGCTTGTTCTTTACCCGCGATTTCTTTACCGACGGCGGTTTTAGATAAAATCCGCACCTGGACAACGCAACTTGCTCAAGCATTAAACGTTATTGGTTTGATGAATATTCAGTTTGCGGTTGTCAACGCCCACAGCTACAACCCCCAAGTTTATATTATTGAAGCCAATCCCCGCGCTTCGCGGACTGTACCATTTGTTTCAAAAACAACCGGCGTACCTTTAGCAAAACTTGCCTCTTTAATCATGTCGGGTAAAACCTTAGAATCTCTAGGCTTTACCGCCGAACCTACCCCCAGCCATATTGCCGTTAAAGAAGCGGTTTTACCCTTTAATAAGTTTCCGGGGACAGATACAATTTTAGGACCAGAGATGCGCTCTACAGGGGAAGTAATGGGCATTGATAAAGATTTTGGACGGGCGTTTGCTAAAGGAGAATTAGGCGCGGGACAGGTACTACCGTTAAAGGGTACTGTATTTGTTTCTATGAGCGATCGCGATAAAGTTTTAGTTGTCCCCGTAATTAAAGAATTTATCGATTTAGGTTTCCATGTTTTAGCCACTGACGGCACGCGCAAAGTGTTGCAAGAGCATGGTTTAAAAGAAGTTGAATTAGTCCTAAAACTCCATGAAGGTCGCCCCCACGTCTTGGATGCGATGAAAAATCACAACATTCAACTTATTATTAACACTCCATCAGGAGAGGAAGCCCAAACCGATGCACGGTTAATTCGTCGCACTGCTATAACTTACAAAATCCCGATTATTACTACAATTGCAGGTGCTAAAGCAACGGCGGCGGCTATTCGCTCTATGCAAAGTACCCCTTTAGATGTCAAGGCTTTACAAGATTACTTGCAGCCTACTATCGTGGCTCGAATTTAATCAAATAAGGAGAATCTACTATATTGGGTTCTCCTGTTTAAATACTGGAGACAACGGGGACAAGGAGAAGTTCCTAGCAAAAAGATTAGACTTCTAGTTTAAGTTCACCTACGGTTAAACAGCCAGCAAAGGCGATCGCACTAGAGATTTTCTTTGCGAAAACTTACCTACTAACCCCCAACCTTGGGGGGACAAGACTCTTAGCCACCTCCAATTGGGGGTTGGGGGCTATCCATATTTCATAACTCAAATAGGATTGCTATAGTTGCCTACTTAAGCTAGAAGTCTAATAAACAAAAAGTAGTCGTAAGTCTTAATTAATGTTACAATTATTAATATTGCAAAATTCATATATAACTCAAACAAAAAAGCAACTTAGTGTATAATTAACGCTCCCCCCGTAGAGGTTCGCCATGACACGATCTGCTTGTAATTGGAGTTGACAATAATTCATAATTGTTGTAATAAGATTGTAAAAAAATTGAACTATAAAGCGCTCCCGTTTTTCTGCCAAGCCCATTAATTATAAAAAAGTAGCGTTATGAAGACCGCTCAGACTGCCACCGACCTAGTACGTACATACTTGCGTGAAATTGGTCGCGTACCCCTGCTCACCCACGAGCAGGAAATTTTATACGGAAAGCAAGTACAGCGTTCGAGCGCCTTACAATCGGTAAGAGAAGCGTTACTCGCCGAGCATGGGCGCGAACCAACTCTCCAAGAGTGGGCGAATGCCAGCGACTTAGAAGATAGCGAAGAAATTGCAAAAATAATTGCCGCCGGAGAACTTGCCAAACGCAAGATGGTAGAGGCAAACTTGCGCTTAGTAGTATCGGTTGCCAAAAAGTACATCAAGCGCAACGTAGACTTGCTCGATTTGATTCAAGAAGGCACAATTGGGATGCAGCGCGGGGTAGAAAAATTTGACCCCACAAAAGGCTATCGCTTCTCAACCTATGCTTACTGGTGGATTCGTCAAGCCATAACGCGCGCGATCGCCGAAAAAGGGCGGACAATTCGTTTACCTATTCATATCACCGAAAAACTCAACAAAATTAAAAAAGCCCAACGCCAGCTTTCCCAAAAACTAGGACGCGCGCCTACTGCCGGAGAACTCGCTACGGAACTCGAACTAACCACAAAACAAGTTAGAGAGTATCTAGAACGGGCGCGTTTACCTTTGTCGTTAGATTTGCGCGTAGGCGATAACCAAGACACCGAACTTGGCGAATTGTTAGAAGATACGGGCGCTTCTCCTGAAGAATTTGTCATGCAATCTTCTTTGGCTACGGACTTAGATTTGTTGATGGCAGATTTGACACCGCAGCAAAGAGAAGTCTTGATCTTGCGTTTTGGTTTAGCCGACGGACAAGCGCTAACTTTAGCTAAAATAGGCGATCGCCTTAATATTAGCCGCGAACGAGTTAGACAAATCGAGCGCGAAGCTTTGACAAAACTCCGCAAGCGTAAAGCCGATATGGATCAGTATTTGGCAAGCTAAGGCTAAAAGGCAGAAACTACCCCAAAAATGGTTCGGTTTCATCGACCGACAGCGTTAACAATAATTGTTACATTAGTTTGCACAAGCACAAATAAACCTGACAATTCACATTCGACGGCTTTAAAAGCAACAAATTAAGCTAGGGAAGCCGAAACCAAACGGAGGTATCAAGTGAGCAACTCACCAAATCAAATCTCAGAGTTTTTCAACGGCGAATCAGAAAACACTAATTTGCTGTGGCATTACGTCCAATCTCTGAGTCCAGAAACAATTACTCAACTATCTAAGCCTAGTTCTGGTGAAGTGTTCCAAGTTATGGAACGTAATATTGTTGGACTTTTGGGCGGCTTACCCTCGGAACATTTTGATGTGACTATCAGTACCAACCGGGAAAACTTGGGCAGACTTTTGGCTTCGGCAATGATTAGCGGCTATTTTTTGCGGAATGCCGAACAAAGAATGACCTTTGACAAAGCCTTACAAGCGTCAGAAACTAGCGAATAATATTCAATTGGAAGTAATGTAACTAGCAAAAGGCAGACAAAATTTTGTCTGCCTTTGTTTTGCAACTTATGAATCAAAAAATTATTGGCGTAGGCGTAATTTGCAACCAGCAAGGACAGATTTTAATCGATCGCCGTCGCCAAACAGGGACGCTTGGTGGTTACTGGGAATTTCCCGGCGGCAAAATTGAAGCCGGGGAAACGGTAGAAGAATGTATTAAAAGAGAAATTTGGGAAGAATTAGCAATTGCGATTGAAGTTGGCAAGCATTTAATTACGATCGCTCACCAATATCATCATCTGCACGTAACTTTAATCGTGCATCGCTGCTCCTATCAAAGTGGTATACCGCAGCCCTTGGAATGCGATGAAATTCGCTGGGTAACATTAGATGAACTAGATAAGTTTGCCTTTCCCGAAGCAAATTTACAAATCATTGCCGCCTTGCGTCAAGTGGGATAAATCGGAATTGTAAAGTGAAAACAACTACCGCCCGTAGGTGACGAATCTACCCAAATTTGCCCGTAATGAGCTTGAATAATGCGCTGACATAGCGATAGCCCGATGCCGTAGCCTTCGCACGCTTCATCTCGTTCTAAGCGGACGCGCTCCTCAAAAATGCGATCGCGATCTTCTGGGGGAATGCCGGGGCCATTGTCGCAAATACTTACTTGGGCTTTTTGACTGGTACGGTGTAGTACCGATAAACGAATAGTGCCATTTTCTGGCGTGTATTTGATCGCATTTTCTAATAAGTTAACTAATACCTGGTGCAGCCTTTCGCTATCCGCATAAACGCATGGTAAATCGTTAGGCAAATCGGTTTCAAATGTTTGAGATTTAGCTAAGGCGCGATCGCGCTGATGGATTAAAACTTCCTGGCAAAGTCCGTTGATATCTAACTTAGTCGGTTGAATATGCAGTTGAGCGCTTGCAGTGCGCGCTACCTCCAATAATCCAGAGATCGTGCGATCGATATTTTTAGCTTGGTTGCGTGCTTGTTTAAACAACTGAGCGGCTAATTCCGGCTTGAGGCGAGAAACTTTGTTTTCTTGGGGGACTAAATTGGCTTCTAAAGTTTCAAGGGCAATTGACACCGCAGTTAAGGGATTGCGGAGATCGTGAGCGAGCATGGCAATTACTCGATCTTTAAACTGTAACTGCTCGGCGAGTTTTTCTTGTTCTCGCTTGAGATGGAAAATTTCATCAGCAAGTTTTATAAGTTCGGCAGAGTCACTCACAGAACGAATCGATGATGGGGGTAAGTTGTTATTATAATCTTGGTCTGAGGTTTCGGGGAACGGGTCTAGTTGTAAGTAAGTTTCTACCGATTGCTGCCAGCGCCACCACCAAGTTTCTAATTGAACTATGAGATTGCTACCTGCTAGGACTTGTTGAGGTTGGGGGTGAATTTTGACTAAAGCAGGAGTTGCTACCAGTTTAAAATGTTCTGCTAAATAAGGTTGTTCGCTAACGCTAATAATTTGCAGTTCAAACGGGTAATCAGTTTGTAGCTGTTCGAGGTAACGGCGAATTTCTATTACTTGCGATCGCGAACTAGGACGCTCGTTAATAAACAGTAACAGTTGAAGCGGTGCTTCAAAGTAGGTTGGTTGCGGCGAAACCTGCATGCAAAATTTGTTTAGCACTGACAACAGGCAACTTTTTGAGGGTGGGCGGAAATATAAACTAATAATGTATTAGATTTACTTCTATATAAATTTAATATCAATTTAAGATTTTGAACATAGGTATATCCCAATATTTACCGTAACTTCTTACGAGCAGCAGTTTTTACAGGCAAAATTTACTTTTGGGTTTCACAGAAAACTTGGAGTAATTCGGCGCAAGCAGAAATTGCCCCCAAATGGGCAATCTCAAACCCGTGAGTGTTTTGAGTAGGAAAAGCTAGACACGCAGCACGGGCGACATGACCTAATTTCATGGCAATAGAGCCATCGCTACCAAACCCGCTAATTGCCGCTAATTGTACAGGCATATTTAGCTGTTTTGCCGCTTGACGCAACTGGGCGTTTAAACCTTCATCGTAGATGCCGTAACCATCTTGAGATAAAATTACTGGTATCGCTCCAGATTCAATCGGGTATTCCGGCGCTAAAGGGCAAATTTCTAAAGCAATTAAAGCATCTAACTTTTGCTGTCCGCTAAAGTAAAGCGCTCCTACTGCTCCTACTTCTTCTTTAGCAGAGGCGACTAAATAAGTATCGTACAAGGGTTGTTTTAAATTTTTTGCCAAAGCCAGCAAGATCGCTAGAGAAGCTTTGTTGTCTAGAGTGTAACTAGCGATGTAATCGTTGAGCCTAATTGGGCGCTTGCGGTGCTTGCCAACTACAACGCGACTTCCGGGGCGGATTCCGGCTAATTCTAAGGCTTGGGTGGTGCATTTAGTTTCAATCCAAGCATCTTCCCAACGCAGGGCTTTATCTTCTTGCTGGGCTTTTTGGGGCGATTCGTGGGAGACATGGCGCGAACCAAAGCTGAGAATACCGCTAAGGGTGGCATTATCTCCCAGGATATCTACAACGCCTTCACCATACACCCAAGGAAAAGAGCCGCCTAATTTGCGGGCGGATACTTTACCATCAGCTTCTATACTTTTAACGATCGCACCTATTTCATCTTTATGGGCAGTAATGGCAATCGCTCCAGCTTCTCGTCCGGGAAGACGGGCAATAATATTATCTGCTTTGTCTTGCCAAACTTCGACACCAATTTCTGCAAAGCGGCGTAGCAACAACTGATTTATTTGGGTTTCTACGCCACTAGGAGAGTGGTGCATTACCAATTCCTCAATCGTGAGAAATAGCTCGTCGTAATTCAAAAAATTATTACTCAAAAGATTAACGGTTTACGGAGGCGATTTTTTTAGTATATTGAAGTTTAGCGATCGCGCCTAATGCTCCAAGGGCTAAGATTCCAAGTCCGCTATTCGGTTCTGGTATAGGTTCGGAATTTAATCTCGCCGAGGCTAAGTCGCTAATTTGGGCATGAGCCGCCGTTGTGGGGTGCAAGTCGTCCCAAAATAAGTATTGGTCTGGGTTAGAACAGATACTAGGGCTACTTAAATTCAAGCAAGCGTCGGTGACGTTTGTAAAGCCGAAGGATTCAGGAGTTGCGATCGCATTTGCAAATAACGAATTGACATCAACATCGTAGATATTAATGCCATAACTTAAGCTCAAACTATTAAGCGCGGTATCTAAGCCCAAATTATGCGCCTCAGTGCTTGCAGTCAAAAATTGTTTCTGCATACGAGAAATGTTTTATTGCGTTTTAAGTACGGGTGGATTCTTTGTTCGCTCCTGGCAAAAATATTCAGCTTTTTAATTATGTCAGTCAAAGTCTCCGATTTTCTACTATTGAGGAGATGGTGCAGTGGTTTCTGGCGTATTGTTATCTTCTTCTGGACTTTGTCTGTTAATTTGCAATACTTCCTCGGCTGATAAACCTTCTGTAGCGTTGCCGAAATACCATAAAACCGCAGCAGCTTCGGCACGAGTGACGGGCTTTTTAGGTTGAAACAAAGTTGTATAACCAAAAGCGCGGCGAATATTCGATCGATCGCCCGATTGAAAGTCGGCAAGAATTGCCCGTAAAGCTTTAGGATCGATTTTGCCCGCATCTTGGAAGCCCCAAGTCTCTTTTACGGCATCTAGCGAAGCACTAGGCAAGGCTTGGCGGGTATCTAAAGGAACTTTCCACAAAATCAATTGTTCGCGTGTCAACGGCGCGTTAGGGCGAAATAATACAGCGCTGCTATCTCCTGATAAAGCACTAGGAATTAAACCCGCGTCCGCAAGTCCTTGAATAGCGGCAAAATCTGGATCGCTTGTTGGCACATCTTGAAAGGTTTTTTGGTTGTCTTTTGCGGCTTCGCGAATTTGCAATGCGGGACGAGAGCTATTAATTTGATTATTAGCCGCAAATAGTAAGCGGGCGTATTCGCGGCGAGTAATAGTTTTGGCAGGATAAAATAACTGGCTAGAATTGGCTTTACTTGCTGGATCTGAAAACGACAATACACCCAAGGCTGCCAAATCTTCAATAGGCGATCGCAATTGTTGCGGTGCTTTATCAATATCTGTAAATGTTTGAGTTGTTGTCGCGGTAGTTGAACTTGGTGCGGGAGATGATGGCGCTACAGGCCCGACAAAGCTTGGATCGCCGCTTTGAGGTGATGAGTCCAGGGGTGTAGCTTCAGTTAAAGCCGGATTGCGGACATATTCAACAGTAAATTGGGTATTTCCTGGGGTATTAGCTGCAATTGTTAGAGTTACTTGCAAATCGTTTTGACGAGCAATTAAATTTTGGGACGAATTTTCGACTTGCCAATTTTGAGCTTGCAACTCGTTTTGATAAAAACTTTGAACGGCGTTAGCCGCGTCGGAACTAACCCATCTAGTTAGGATAGGGGATGTATTCGCCGTTGGATTTGGGGGGACAACTTCTTGCAATTGAGCGCCCGGATAAATCGGAAAATTCGTCGGTAAGCCAGAATTGCGATCGCCCGGTTGGGCGTTTTCTGTCGCCGATAACCGAGGATTGGCGCTCAACAAGTTTTCTAAATTATTGCCTGTTGGACTATTTGCACAGGCTGTTAGCGCGCTCAGTACTAATAAACTAACAATTTTTTTGGCAGCTTTTTTGTAAGGCAACACGGCAAATAAGAAAAGAAACTATCAATTTCTACGCTAACGCAGATACGATGCCGAAAAAGTAAGTTTTTCCTATAGTCGTAATAATCATTAAATTAAATCAGGCTTGCGCCGCTATTTTCTACAATAAACTTAGAGAAGTTTTTTCACTGGTAGCAGCCAAAAAATGCCTAAAACCGTTGCTGACGCGATGACTCCTACCCCCGTCGTCGTTAAGCCCCAAACGCCCCTCAATGAAGCTATTAAAATCTTGGCAGAGCGCCGAGTAAGCGGGCTTCCTGTCGTTGGCGATGACGATCGCTTAGTGGGGATTATTTCGGAAACTGACTTGATGTGGCAAGAAACGGGCGTTACCCCTCCCGCTTACATTATGTTTCTTGACAGTGTAATTTATCTTCAAAATCCTGCTACCTACGAGCGAGAATTGCATAAGGCTTTAGGGCAAACGGTGGGCGAAGTTATGAGTAACGATCCTGTGGCTACTTCTGCGGATAAACCTTTAAAAGAAGCGGCACAATTGTTACACGATCGCGATATCCGACGTTTACCTGTAATCGATACCAATAACAAGGTTATTGGTATTTTAACGCGCGGTGATATTGTGCGTGCTATGGCTGCAAGTCAAGACTAAACTTATCCTTTTAACCAAATTAATTAAATGAGTGCTAATTCTGAATCTATCAAGCAAATGCTAAGTTCTGAAGATTTGGGCGACAGGTTGCGGGCGGTAAATCAAATTCGGGAACTAGAAGATCAAATAGTTGCTCTTGATCTTGTCCAAACAGCGATTAAAGACAAAAATGCCCGCGTGCGTTACTCGGCGGTTAGTCAAATGGATACCCTCGGCGGGCAAGATTTACCTCTATCGCTCGATTTGTTGCGCGATAGGCTGCATAACGATCCTGAACCCGACGTACAAGCCGCCGCCGCCGATTGTTTGGGCGCGTTGAAGCTCACCCAAGCTTTTGAAGACTTGCAGCAACTTTACTACAGTACTCCTGAATGGTTAGTAAAGTTTAGTATTGTGGCTACTTTAGGAGAACTTGGCGATGGGCGCTCTTTTGACTTGCTGGCTGAAGCTTTAAAATCGGATAACGATTTAGTGCAAACGGCGGCGATTAGTTCTTTGGGAGAATTGAAAGATAGCCGCGCTGTAGAATTATTGATTCCGTATGCTACAAACTCTGACTGGCAAATTCGCTATCGAGTCGTTCAGGCAATGAATCATTTGGGGGGCGAACAAGCTCGTGCTACTTTAGAAACTCTAGCAAAAGACAATGTAGAAGCTGTAGCTACCGAAGCCCAAAGCTATTTGCAGTAAAGACATCAGCGTATCTTGGCTTCCACGATCGATAACTCCTAATTCCTTTAAAAAAGGCGCTAATAGCTTGCCTTTTTTAAAGAGGGTTTGGAGATTTTTTTGTAGGGTAATTTTAATACATTTCCATTTCCCCCTACCTCGATAAATCAGTTGCGGACTAAGATGATTAGACCTTTAGCTTAAGTCTAAATTTTTTTCTTTAGTCGGCTTGAGCCGACTTTAGCTATTAGCCTGGGGTTTCAACCCTAGGCGAGCTAGGCTTTAACGATAAGAGCGGAGTTTCAACCCTGGGCGAACTAGGTAGGCTTTTGCACAAACTTCATTATTGATAAACCAATTCACATCTGAAACTTTTGCAAAAAGTCTAATAAATTATGCTTTATCGTAAGTATTAATTCATACAGAGTTTTTAGCGGGTTTAGTAATTCATTGACGTAGATAATGGTTTTGCTATAGTTAGGTAATATTTTTACATCTACCTTTAGAAGCATATATTTAACTAATTGCAGTTAAACTACTTCAATATTGCCAAATATGATAGCGATTCCAGGGATTACAGTTAAGTCCAAAATCTACGAAAGCGATCGCACTTTAATTTATCAAGGCATCCGCGACGATTGCCAAGCAGTTATCCTTAAAGTCCTCAAGCTTGATTACCCTTTACCACAACACTTAGCTAGTTATAAACAAGAATACGAACTGGTTAGTTCTTTAGATATTCCTGGAGTTATTAAAGCTTATAGTTTAGAAAAATACAATAATACATTAATAATAATATTTGAAGATTTTGGGGGCGAACCGTTAAAAGTTTTTACAGATGCTCGTAAGCTTGCACTTAAAGACTTTTTAAAAATTGCCATTCAACTTGTGGAGGTTTTAGCGCAAATTCATAGTTTAAATATAATTCATAAAAATATCAATCCAGCCAATATAGTTTTTAACTCGCAAACTGGTCAATTAAAATTAATTGACTTTGGAATTGCCACAATTACAAATAACGAAAATACCACCCTTAAAAATCCCAATAACTTAGAAGCCGATCTACCTTACTTATCTCCTGAACAAACCGGGAGAATGAATCAATCTTTAGATTACCGCACAGATTTTTATTCGCTAGGAGCAACGTTTTATCAATTATTAACTAACTCTCTACCATTTGTTACTAAAGATGCAATGGAGCTAGTACATTGTCATTTAGCGATCGCACCAACGCCACCGCGCAAACTTCAGCCAGAAATTCCCTTAGTGCTTTCATCTATAGTGATGAAGTTATTAGCAAAAGCTCCCGAAGAAAGATATCAAAGTGCTAGAGGAATAAAAGCCGATTTAGAAAAATGTTTAGAGCAGTTACAAAATCATAGTTTAATCCAAAACTTTCCTTTGGGTGCGGCGGATATATCTGATAAGTTTCAAATTATTCAAAAGCTGTACGGGCGCGAAAAAGAAGTAAAAGCTTTAATTGTAGCTTTTGAAAAAATCGGTTCTGCATTTCAACAAAAAACTGAATTAACTAAAAGTGAAATTGTCTTAATATCTGGTTATTCCGGGATTGGAAAAACCACATTAGTTCAAGTGCTTTATCAATCGATTACTAGATACAAAGGTTATTTTATTGCTGGAAAGTTTGACCAGTATCAGCGAAATATTCCTTATAGTGCAGTAATTAGCGCGCTAGGAGATTTAGTTAAACAAATATTGACCGAAAGTGAAACGCAACTGCAAGCATGGAAAGTAAAAATAACTACAGCTTTAAGTAATAACGCTCAAATAATTGTTGAAGTAATTCCCGAATTAGAAAAAATCATTGGTAAGCAGCTAGTAGTAAGCAAGTTACCAGCTTTAGAATCAAAAAATCGTTTTGTTTTAGTTCTTAAAAGTTTCATTTCTGTATTTGCAAGCGAAGCACCATTAATTTTATTTTTAGATGACTTGCAATGGGCAGATTTAGACTCATTAAAACTAATAAGCTTGCTGTCAATTTCCAGTAATTATTTATTTTTAGTTGGCGCATATCGGTCTAATGAAATAAGCGTAACTCATCCTCTAACATCAATAATTGATGAAATTAAAGAGCAAGAAATAGCAAACGTAATTTCTATTCATTTACCACCTTTAAAACTGCCGAATATAAATCATTTAGTTGCTGATAGTTTTAAATGTTCTCTCACGGAGTGCTTACCTTTAGCTCAGTTGATTCATCTAAAAACTCAAGGAAATCCATTTTTTATAAATGAGTTTTTACAATCACTTTATACAGAAAACTTGTTATATTTTGATACCCAAATATGTAAATGGCAATGGAATATTAATAAAATTCAAGCTCAAGATATTACAGACAATGTGGTAGAGCTAATGGTAAATAAAATTAAAAAACTACCAGCAGCTACTCAGCAATTACTAAAATTTGCGGCAGCAATTGGCAATCGCTTTGAAAGAAAAAACTTAGCTATAGTTGCTAACCAAACAGTTAAAGAAACTAATTATCACTTACAAAAAGCGATCGCTGTTGGTTTAATATTCTCTTTAGACGATACTATTTGCAAAGTAGTTGATATAGATTTATTAGAACG
The DNA here is from genome assembly GCA_030826005.1 of Aliterella sp. RAGGC_92. GTDB lineage: Bacteria > Cyanobacteriota > Cyanobacteriia > Cyanobacteriales > Chroococcidiopsidaceae > Aliterella. Next base: position 880 of record JAPJOW010000092.1, on the reverse strand, counting down.
TCTAGAAGTAGAATGCGCGTATAAGTTTGCTCATGACAAAATTCAACAAGCTGCTTATTCTTTGATATCAGAACAAGATAAACCATCAGTTCACTGGCAAATAGGCGAGCTATTATTACAACATACTTCTGTTATCGGCTTAGAACAGAAAATATTTGATATTGTCAATCAATTAAACTTAGGTAGCAAGTTTATAAATTCGCCGTCTCAAAAAATTAATATTGCTAACTTAAACTTAATAGCGGCAAAAAAAGCTAAAGCCTCCGCCGCCTATCAACCAGCTTATGAATATTTAAAAGCTAGTTTAAATTTGCTACCAAACGATGGCTGGCAAAACTATTATGATTTAACCCTGGCGATACATTTAGAAACCGCAGAAATAGCTTATTTATGTACAAACTTTGAGCAAACAAAAAAGTTAACTGCTATTGTTATGCAGCAAGCGCGATCGCTTGAAGATAAAATAAAAAGCTACGAAATTGAAATTCAATCTGCTAGTAGTCAAAATGAGTTTAAAGCCGCTATAAATCTAGCCTTAGAAGCCTTAAAAATGCTAGGACTGTACTTGCCAGAACATCCTAACAAATTACAAGTAGCTTTAGCATTAATAAAAATTAGAATAGCTTTAGCTTTTAAATCAAGTTCGCAATTGATTGACCTACCAATCATGACCAATACTAATACAATAGCAGCTATGAGTATTATGACAACTGTGAAAACCGCAGCTTATATTATTAATCCACAGTTGTTATTTTTCATGACATTAAAACGCATAAGCTTATCACTAAAATACGGAAATGACTTAACTTCTCCCTACGCTTATTTTGACTATTCTTTATTTCTAATTACTATTTTAAAAAAAATTAAAACCGCTTATGAA
>JAPJOW010000340.1 GCA_030826005.1 Aliterella sp. RAGGC_92 | reverse complement strand
CCCAAAATCTTTCTAGCCCATAAGCTACTGCCATTCTCATTTTATGAGATTCTGTTAAAACATCTTTAGCATTCCGATGCTTTAAAACTAATTCTTGAGCAAGGCGATCGAGATTATAAGGTTGCCAACCTTGAACTTTGTGAGTTTGTGTCGTCATAATATTTCTAGTTCTGAATGAATTTTAAATTGACATTAGTGCGACCAAATCCTATTGATTCCAAGCCACCAAAATAAAGCTCTTTACCAACATCCATTCCAGTTGCTCGGATAAACTCTTCTTTATCAACATCTTTTCCTGCATAGGTTTTTCGCAGTGCTATTGGAAAAACCATTACAGTTCCTTCTGGCAAAGCTTCAACGTTGAAGAATGCACCTCCCTTAGCTTTCTTTTCTTTTTTGTCTAGAGCAACTCTACTTTGACGATAAAGAGCCATATCGTGAATCATTGATATGTCTGCATCATCAACCACTAACAATAGGTAGTTACTAGAATCGGAGACTTCTGGAGGCATATAGTCTGCAAGCTTTTTATCTTCGGCTCCCAGAGTTAAAAAGCCTAAGTTAAAAAATAGTTGACCAGATGTTTTTTTGCCATAGTAACTATACGGTTGAAAAGTATGTGGAGGTTTACCTGTGAGTTTTTGATAGCGTTTCAACAACGCAGGACAAGACACATTTACTATTGGTTGATTAGGACAATAAACAGGCAACCAAAGAATGGAAGCGTACTCAAATTTTACTATCGCTTCAGTAGTACCGCCGTCTTCTTGCCCTGTTATTGCCTCATGCCCGTACCATGTGGATTCTATACCACTCCCTTCAAAGCGCATATCTGCACGCAGACGACCGCGCAACGAACTACCGGGAATTATCCCGGTTTGGGTAAATTGATCGCGGAAAATTAAGTTAAGATTTCCAGTTTCTTCTCCAGCACTAGCGCCAACGTGAAGCGGGGCTAAGGTTTCAATAATTCCGTAAGCTTTATGATACATTTTTAAGCAACTCCAAGTGTTTTTGGTAAAGGAAGGGCTAACCCACATCCCCAACGTTTGAAAGAATAAGCTTCTCTAGGAAACCAAGCTTCGTCCCAGTCCTGCCAAGGCTTAGATAGCTCGTTTTCGAGTACATAGACGCTACCCGCCGGGACAGCGTAGCGCCCGCGCGATAAACGTTTGGTTTTACCTTCCCCTCCTAGTCGATACCTAAATAGCGTCGCCCGTTCGGTGAGTAAGGTTTGCTTGTGCCAGACAGATTCCCAGTTGTTGTTTTCATAAACCATTGGTTCGCGGTAAGACAAGCGATTTGAACCCCATACGGCGGGAGTAATAAGGGCAAAATAATCGCTTACAGGTTGCTGGAGTAATTTTTGGGTGGATTCGGAAACTTCTATACATTGCAAATCAACCATGTGTCCTTCTCCCCCAAAGCGATACCAGCCATCTTCAAGGGGTGTGTTGGCTAAATAAACTAAGCAAGTATCGGGATTCATTTGGACGGCATTCTCTAAAAAAAGACTACCTTGCTCTTGGTCTTTTTCAACTCTGCGTTCTTCCAACATTAAGCGCGGATGCAGGTGAGGAAGGTATTGCCAAGGATTGCTGTAGACTTGCTGTGGATTGTTCCATTGGTTAATTGCTACCCAGTTGTTACCTTTGTCAAATTTACCTGTTGGTGGTTCTCCCGATTGAGTTTGCCATTTTTCTCCATTCCAATCTAATTTATGTTGAATTTTTCCATCTTCTACTAAATAATTCAACGGCATAGGGACGTAAAAGTTTTGAGGATTGTCACTGTACGCCCAAAAAGCCCCTGCTAGTTGCAAGTGTTGCAATTGTGCTAATGCGCGATCGCTCTTGTGACTTGCCGCCGCATACAATCCTGATAAGGTAGCTGCACTAGGCGGAAAGCTAACACCCGATCGCCCTACTAAGTTTTCGGGAGACAAAAATCTCCCCGCACTCCCGTAGAGCAATCCCAAAGGAGAGATAACTATTAAATATTGGAACATAAATGAAAGCCTACTTTGGCAAGGTTGATAATCCAGTGGTTGATTGCTTCATGGGTATTAATTTTGGCGCTGTGATTGCCCAAAATTCCCGCCGTACTATCGATATTCCATAAATTGTTCTCTAAAACAATATTGGCATTGCCGAAGTAAATTTTAAATAACGATTGAGCGACTTCTGATTGATTTCCTGCAAACGCATGGCGCGATTCTAGGGTGGCAACATCATTATATATATGCGTCCAGTTGGGTTTATTTGCCAAACCTTTTTTGTTATCGCGATCGCAATAATTTTCTAATACTTCCTCCAAAAGATCCCAGGGGCAAACCCACTCTAGATGATTTCCACCATTAAACAGCACTCGCAAAGCTAGGCGATCGCGTCCGTGTTTTTTGGCTGATTGTTCGGCTTCTTTGCAGTGTTGCAATACATCTCGTTGCGGTACGCCCGCCGCCGTCCATACAAAACCTACGCTTACTGTAATTTCTTCTTTGTGGGCGTTCCATACTTTGGGTTTAAACTGATAAAACCAATTAAGAACTTCTTTAGGAGTTAGCGTTGGTTCTGGAGAAGTACGGTAAAACACCCCTAAAAAATCATCTCCCCCAGCATAAACAACACGCCCATTATTCTTTTCTACCGATGGGGTAAAAGAATCTTTAGCCCAGTTAACCATTTTGAAGCTAAATTTGTTTAGTTTTTCCGCTTCATTGCCCGACGAATTTGCTAAGGCTCGTAAATGATTGCCGATGCTATCTCCATCTCCTTGAAACCAACCTGTCCAGCTATTGCCGTCATGACGATTAAGATTGCGAAAGGTATCGGGCGTTTCTACATCGGGAATGCTATTGGAACTTAGCTTTAAATAATTTTTGATTTCTTTATAAGTAATTAGACGTTTGATTAGTTCGGGGATGCTCAATTGCTCGGTTTCGTCAA
>JAPJOW010000091.1 GCA_030826005.1 Aliterella sp. RAGGC_92 | reverse complement strand
CTTGTCAAGTTCCACTTTATTAGAATTGACTAAAAATAACGAACAAGCGGCGGCGGCTCGTAGTTTAGATGCTAAGTTAACTCACTGGCAAGATGGTAGAAGTATTGTTGCTAGAGATTGGATTGAGGAAATATATTCGCAAGTATGGGACATCGCTAAACAAAAAGGTTTTAGCTGTTTTCTCTCGCCGTTGGTGCAAATTCTCCGCGACGGTAACGAAGCCCAGCAGTGGTTGCGACTAAATTCTTGCGGCTTCGATCCTCGACAGGTTATCAACTACGCTCACATAGCTATGGCAGAGCGCGAGTTAGAGTTAGAAGACAAGCTTTGTCCCTCTTTACTTGCTTAGTTGCTCAAAAAACCTCTTTGAGGATTTATTTCTCAAAGAGGTTAATTTATTCTGCCGAAAGTTAGATGCAAACTTCAGAATATCTAATCAATCAGTAAAACGTCTAAACATTAAAAAAACCTATATAAAAACTAGAGGAGCAGCTAAAACATGATACTGCTCAATAACTCGTCTTTTTGGTGCAGAATAAGCGTAAATGCCTCAAGTTGTTTTAGTTAATCCCCAAATTCCTCCAAATACAGGTAATATCGCCCGTACTTGCGCCGCCACCTGTACTAAATTGCACTTAGTCGCGCCTTTAGGATTTGAAATTAGCGATCGCTATCTTAAGCGTGCGGGATTAGACTACTGGCCCTATGTAAATTTGCATTATCACGACTCTATTGAGGCTTTTCAAGTCTACCAGCAGCACCAAGGAGGACGAACAATTGGTTTTAGTGTTACGGGCAAATGTAGTTATTTAGACATTCAATTTCAACCGGATGATTGGCTCTTATTTGGCAGTGAAACTACGGGGTTGCCACCAACCGTCTTAACTTATTGTCAGGCAACGGCATACATTCCCATGAGTCAGCCAGGAGTAAGAAGTTTAAATCTATCCGTCAGTGTAGCGGTGGGATTATTTGAAGCTTGCCGTCAAATAGGCTCGCTAAAATGACCTAAAATTTCTCCGTAATTTTACGGCGGTAACGATGTTTTTAAGATTGGTTCTATTCGGTAAAATCACTGCTAACTCCTGCGGTTAAGAAAGTCAATTAAGGACTTGCTATTAACACAGCTTAGAGACTAAACCCACAAAAAACTTATAAGCAATTCCTATATTACTTAAGCAAGTTCCCAACAACCGAACGCTAACTTTTGTTATCCTAATTTAGCTCCTTAGTAAGCTTGCCAAGCAGGTACAATCACCATTATGTAGAGGTTTTAACAAGTTTTGTAGCTGACACAAGCTTAATTTTTGTCAAGGGTAAAAAGACTTTGCGCTTCCCTTGTTTTTATAAAACTAATTGGTTAAATTTTGCGGTGGTATTTCAATGCCCGCCAAACCATTGAACGTGAGGTTATGTTACAAAAATCTAGTCGATCTTTGCGCCAACGAGCAACTTCGCCTATGCTGAATCGAGCAATTTATGTAAATATGCAGCAAGTGCGATTACTTTTATTGAATCGTTCTGTTGTTTTAGGACTGGAAAAAGTAGCGATTACTTGATAACCAGCAATTAATATTTGCCAGATAATTGTCAAAACAATTGAAAATTTCTCAGATTGGTGTAAACTTGTGTAAATTAAATTATCCAAAAGATATGACTTAAATTATGTCTATTGGATGAGGCGAAAAAAAATTGTAGTGTTGTTAATGCAAGACAATATTTGATTGGATAAGTCAAAAGCAGTCAAGCAAAGCGTGTTTCTAGGAGGTCGTTTTTGAAACGAGCATGGACTAAAAAGGTTAAAAGTTTGCCCAGTGGCGCGATCGCAGGAGATGCCCTGGAAAGACAATTACAGCCATATCCGAAAGTAAAGGTACGGATATTTCGGACTTCTGCTGCCATGATTGGCTTAACAGTGTCAATAGGAACGCCGAACCTTTTACTGACCCAAGCCGCCCCAGTGCCAGAGGGCGTTAGTAGCGCAAACCCGATAAAGGACTCTGCTGCCTTAGAAACGATCCAAAATCCACCGATAATCGCACACTACCAAGTAATACCTGTAGAGGAAATAACACCTCAACAGGCAATAGTGCTGCCATCCTACGAACGCAGTACCGAAAGACGAGTTGTAGCTAAAAAAGTTGCTGCGCCAAGCTACGAGCGAACAACTCCAGTCATTAAACCAAGTACCGCAGAACCAAGTTTTAGTCCGCAATTACAACCATCTAGTCAGATAGCGGCTCAAGCTCCAGTTGTAAAACCGGATGTTAGAGAGTTGCTTAGGCAACATAAACAAACAATTAGCTTAGAGCAAGTTCAAGCCGTAGCTCCTCCAGTCGCCGCCGCAACCCCTAGCCCGACAAGTCGCCTAATTGCTCGACTAAAAGCTAATAAAAAAATTGAAATAAGTCGCGAGCGAGCTATAGAAATAGCACCAAATCAAAACGAAGCTGATTCTAGAACCCTTGCAGCACAGCCAGAAGTTGCCGTTAATCCAGATGCAAATAGTGCTTGGACAGCAAAACAACGACTTTTGGTAGAGCGATTAAAAACTTCACAAAATCCTGCGCCGCTAAATAATGAAAACGCAGCCCAAGTATTTAGCAATCCTGAATTAGGACAATCGACAACTGCCACTAGCCAGCCAACCGGAGAGTTGTCCGCACCATCCGTTGTTGTCTCCACCCCAGAACAAGCGCCAACCGTTGCAGCCACTAGCGAAAACAGGGAATTTGCCGCGCAGCCATTAGCGGATACAACGGTCGTTCCGACAACAGAAACAAAAGTTGGTGAAGAAGAAAAATTAGCTACTTTCTCCCAAGAGAGCGCCCAACCGTCGCCAGCAACTACCTTAACACCTGAGTCTTCTACACAACTTCAACCAGTATTTGTACTTCCAGAAGCATCCGTAGCTCTAGAGCAAGAAGTCGCTCCCCCGACAGAAGTAGAAAAAGTTGACGAACAACAAGTCGCCAGCCAAAATACGCCAGCAGCAGACGAAGTTGTCGAAAATACGACTCCAGCGCCAGAGGTAGTAACTAGCGTCAACGAACCAATTATAGTAAGTTCGTTAACGACAACAGAATATCAAGTAAAGCCTGGAGATACTCTAACAACTATCGCTACTGCTCATCGGTTGTCTTTACCGGAAATTACGAACTTCAACCACTTGCCCAATCCAGACTTGCTGCTAGTAGATCAAAGATTAAAAATCCCCGCATTAACTAGCATGAAGACTCAAGCAAATGTTGCAGTTTTACCGCCAATTGAAAAAGTAGAACCGCAAATAGAGGCGAATAGTCTAACTGCGCCGGCGCTGCAACCAGTTAACAAAGTAGCGCTCATCTCTACCGAACAAAAACTCGTACAGACATTACCCGCATCAGCTTACACAGGCGTTGGTGGTAGTGTTTCTGAGGCAGAGGCAGAAGTCAAGCCCCTAGAGAAAACCGCTTTAAACGAGTTACAATCGCAGTACGCGCAAAACCTCCAAAACGACGTACAAAAGCTACAGCACAAATACTACGCTCAAAATCCTACCCCCAGTTCTACGGTATCAGCCCCAGTCAAAAGCGATCGCCCTGTACCAGCAACAATTAAGCCTAGCTTAAACTCTGGTGACGAACCGATTAACCCAGACTTCCGCGTTGCTCAAACATCGCAAGACTTAAAGCCCGTACCTCAAAAGCGACTATTAAACAAAGTAAAATATCCAGTTCCAGCTACTGTTAGAGGTAGAGTAGCTACAGCCCCGATAAATGCAGATAACTCTACAGAATTTGCCACACAGCAAGTTACACCAGAGTTGCCGCCTTTAGCTCCAGCTTTAAACTATTTGCCTCAGCCTAATAACGTACCTTTTAATGGTTATATATGGCCGGCAAGGGGTGCTTTAACATCCAAGTATGGCTGGCGCTGGGGACGGATGCACCGAGGAATTGATATTGCCGCGCCAGTGGGAACGCCAATATTTGCTGCTGCGCCAGGTGTAGTAATCAAGTCAGGCTGGAATAAGGGAGGCTACGGCAACTTAGTAGATATCCAGCACGCAGACGGAACTTTGACTCGCTACGCTCACAACTATCGACTTTTGGTACAGCCAGGTCAATTTGTAGAGCAAGGGCAGCAAATCTCCCTTATGGGTAATACTGGACGTAGCACGGGGCCTCACCTCCACTTTGAAGTACATCCTGGTGGTAAAGGTGCAGTTAATCCTATTGCTTTGTTACCAAAAGTTAGATAGAGCGCGTTTGATAGATTTCTGGCAAAAGCCTAGCCCACCTAGGGTTAAAACCCTAGGCTAATAGCTCAAGTCGGCTCAAGCCGACTGAAAGAAAAGTTTTAGACTTTTATAAGAGGTTTAATCTATAAAATGGCTCTTTTTAAGCCTATTCCTAGATAGGAATAGGCTCAAAACTTATTTAAAGTTATTTAGCATCCCGTAAACTAGCCAAATTGCCATCGGGCGCAGGTAATGACAAGCCCGAAATGTTCCAACTGCCGTAATTGCTTCGGGAGTACGAAATTGCAGTCCATTGGTATAAATTTGTTTGACTACAGTTTGGGTGAGTTTAAATGCTTCCTCTTTCATACCCATTTGGATGAGAAAAGCAGCAATTCCAAAGTTAATTCCCGTCCAAACTTCCAAGGGATGAGTAGCATCGGGGTTTTCTGGAGAGCCATCGATTTTTAAGCCGTTAGCTGCCCCAAATTCTCCATTATGGAACTTGAGAAAGCAAGCATCGTAGACAGTTTTGAGACTAGAAACAGTGCGATCGCGTTCTACAATATCGGGTAAGCCCAGCAATCGCGCGTAAAATTGTCCGCATAGTTGATCTGCCATTACTACATCAGAACCGCTTTCGCTATCAAGCTTGTAATACTGCCCATTCCACAGCTTTTCGTGGTAAATTGGGCGCGATTTATCTAACCAAGTTTGATAGGTTGCGATCGTTTCCTCAATTGGCGGTTGATTCAAGGGTGAATCAAGAATTTCTCCTAATGGGTGATTTTTGGGGTAACTCATTAAAGTTTTGCCAATTGCGATCGCACTTTCTAATCCTGCTAACCACAATCCGCCACAGTAGGCGCTAACTCCTTGCAAGCGCCAATCGTCAAAAGTTTGATCGGGCGCGCCGGAGTTTTCGGGGATGCCATCGCCATCTAAGTCAAAAGTTTTGAGATAATTTAAAGTCTGGACAATTGCGCCCCAACAATCCCATAATAATTCCCAATCTGTCGAGCCTGTAAGCACAAAATCTCGGTAGACTTGCAAGACAAAATCGCTAGGTAAATCTTTCCATAAGTTACAGTCTTGGTAGCTTGTATAGTTAGTTTTTTCCCAGGGATGTTCGTTTGGCGCGCCTAAATCGTGGGGTGTGGCATTAGCAACTTTTCGTAATCCTGTTGCTTTGTTGTAGCCAATTTCTCTAAGAGTGCGATCGCTTGTCGAAATTGCTCTAGCATAAGCCCGTAAAATAGATTTATCTAACTTCGACCACAGCATCAATAAGCCAAAAGAGCCATACAGCCGCACATCTAAGCTTTCGTACCAACGGTAATCAATGCACTCTAAAACGGCAAATTGTCCAATCGGATCGCGTTCATCCGCCGCACTCCACAGCGTACCGCCGCTAGTTAAATCGTAAAGCTCGTTAAACAGAGCCATTTTAAACCAATCGGGCAAATCAGCGCGATCGATAATTGGTTGCTGCCAATCTTGGACTTGTTGTTGCCAAGACTGATATTGTTGTAAAGCGTTAAATGCGATTTTCCCAGCATTATTACCGCTCTTGCCAAAAAAGTCTGTATAGCGACGATAGTAATTTACCCCAGGGGCAAATTCAGTGATGGGAAAATCCCAAGATAGAACAAAAGGGATTTCTAGAGTTTCACCAGGTTCTAGAGTAAATTTAATTGCGATCGCACTTGCTAATTGTTCGCCCTCATTAATTGGGGTTTCATCTATATAGTTAGGTAAAGAGCCATCAGTTGAAAAACTTTCCCAAACTTCAGCGCCTGTACCTGTAGGATTCCAATGAGTATGATGAAATACTTGGTATTTTTTAGGATTGGGGGAAATTGCGATCGCCCATTGTCCTAAACCTTCTTCTACAACATCATCGCTGCCAACTCTACCTAAGACACAACCTAAACTATCATTAGTTTCTATTAACTTATTGTAATTTCCCGCACTTTGTCCTAAACGCGGTTCGTACTCATAAACTGGACTGCCATCATCTCTAACCCGTACTTGGGGAGATTTAATTGAGTTTGTAAACCATCCCACCATATTTTGCCAAGTCAGCATAATACTGAGTGTTAGCGGCTTATCGGTAGGATTATGGGCTTTCCAAACAAATACCGCTACAGGATAGCTAGTTTCCTTGTAATTATCTGGCAATATAGGCGAAAACTGTTCGCAAGTAAGTAGAGACTGAAATACATTTTTGTAGACAAACCAACTGCGAGGATAAAGAGCGTGGTATGTACCGCCGCCAGAGGGATACCATTGCCAAGCTTGTAAAGAGCCATCTTCTGGGGCTTCGGTAGCTAAAGCATAAGCTAAATTACTTTGCTGCTCAAAAACGCTAAATTGACAAGCAGGGATGCTTTTAAAAGTATGTTCTCCCCCGTCAATATGCCACAGATTAAAATCGCCCTTAGAAGAACGCCCGATACACCCTGCGCCAAAGCCGCCTAAAGGCATACCATGCCAAGCACCATCATCGAGATTGCTGGGATTGCGAACAGTGTAGGGTTTGTCCCATCCTAAGCCAATGGGACGATTCCAAGTACAAGGGGGAATTTTTTGGGGTAAGAGGTGATTTTTCATCACACCATATTACAGTGTCAATAGCATAAATCCCAGTGGTTTGTAGCTGTTGTATAGCAATAATCCAGAAAATGCAACACGCTTAGGTTTCTCTAGTTGACACGCTCATTCCACCAAAAATCCAAGCTCTTGTTGATAGGCTAAATCAGGAGTTACTTAATCGCTTGCAGGAACTTTCATGAAACAACTCCCAGATGAGAAAACTTTACTTGAACTGTTATTTTTAGCTCAAGACGCTGAACAAAAAGCGAAAGAACTATGCGATCTAACCGCAGAAGTTGACGAAAAATGGCGTATTCGCCTAAAGCCATCCACAAAACAGCCATCCATTCGCAGCAATGCTTAAAAACGCTTCTTTGCTTAGAGACGATGATTTTGAATTGAGTTGTGCCGCCAAATAAGCGATCGCGGATCGTATCGCTACCAAGGAAATCATGGGGAAAACCTAACTCAATTTGGCTTAGTTAATATGGGGTTTCATGGTGATGTTTGTGCGGCATGGCACGATAATTATACAGGAGCGCCTACTAATGGTTTGCCTTGGTGCGATCACGCTAACTTTGAAAGAGTATTAAGAGGTGGTGCAGCGTTTACTTATCCTTGGCAAGGATGTGGCGAATGGTTAAGTACCCTTTCTGCCTATTGTTCAACTATTGATGACTTTATTAACGTTCGTTTTGCCTACCCTTTGCCTCTAAATTTGTGAAAGAATGATTGATAAGTAAGAAACGCGATCGCTTTTCATCTGTAATATCGCCTGCACGTTGACACCAATAGCTTTTGTTGGATGCGGTTATTTGTTGAATTAGAGGCTACACGGGCGATAACAAGTGCTTTTGTCAATTTGCACCGACTCAAACCTGCTATTAATATTAAAAACTGTTTCGCCTCCGCCTAAAAAGAGGTAGCCGTCGGAACGTAAATGCTGATAAGTCTTTTGCAGAATCGAAACTTTTGTTTCGAGATCGAAGTAAATCAAAACGTTGCGGAGAAAAATGATATCCATCGTCGGCAGCGCTTTCCACTCATGAATCAAGTTGAGTTGCTGAACACTTAGCATTTGCCGAATTTGCTCGCTAATCTGCCAGAAGTCTTGCTGCTGGCAAAAGTATTTATCGCGCAAGGTGGGCGAGAGTCCGCGATTAACTTCTAGTTGGTTGTAACAGCCTAACTTTAATCGAGCTAATGCTCTCCCTGACATATCACTAGCAATAATCTGTAGCTTCCAGGTTGCCAACTCTGGAAAATGTTCTTGAATTAAGATGGCAATACTATAAGGCTCTTGTCCGTAAGAACAACCCGCGCACCAAATCTTTAGCGATCGCTCTTGCTGACGCTGTTGCATTAGCTGCGGAATTACAACATTTTTCAGGGCTGCAAAAGGGTGGCGATCGCGAAAAAAAGATGTTTCATTCGTTAGCAGCGCTTCAACCGCTTGAACGTGCAATTCACCAATTGGCGTGTGTTTAAGCTGCTCGACAAAGGCAGAAAGCGACGAAAAACCAGCATTTTCGGCTACCCCTGCTAGATGCAAATCTGCTAAATATTTTTTCCCCTCACCGAGTACAACTGCTGATTGCTGCTGCACCAAATCCCGCAGGTAGTCAAAGTCATAAGCCTGTGTCATCGTTTTCCTAGTCCACCGCAGGAACATAAGCGACACGGCGCAAAATCTCGCTTGCCATTGCTTCTAAAGGCAATACCGCATCTGCAAGTCCAGCATTCGCTACAAATCCTGGCATCCCCCAGACAACGCTAGAAGCTTCATCTTGGGCTAAGATTTGCCCTCCAGCATCGCGGATTGCTTGACAGCCTCTCAGCCCGTCTTGTCCCATTCCGGTGAGAATTACACCTAGCGATCGCGCTTTGTAGTGTTGAGCAATCGAGCGAAACAGCACGTCTACTGAAGGGCGGCAAAAATTCTCTGGCGTAGCTTGATGCGCGATCAATTGCATTTGCGTTCCCGATTTGGTCACTTCTATATGATAGTCACCTGGAGCAATCCAAATTGTTCCAGGGGTGAGTAGAGCGCCCGAATAAGCTTCGGCTACGGGAAGTTGGCATTTGGTTGTCAATCGCTCTGCCATTAGTTGAGTAAACATCGCTGGCATATGTTGGACGATCGCAATTGGAATCGGAAAGGTTTTAGGCAGTTGTGGCAGCAAGTAACTCAAAGCATTTGGTCCACCTGTAGAAACACCGATCGCTAGAATATCGATTGGGGCTAAACTAGAACCCACGCGCCGCGATGGAGGTTTCGCCGCAGCGCTTTTTGGCACAACTTCAGGCGGTAGCGCTGTTATAGCGCCAAAAAGTTTGATTTTAGGAAACAAAGTTTCTTGAATGTGTTTGTTTGCAGCTTCAACGCTCCCAAGTTGACTTGGTTTAGTTGCATAGTCTGAAGCTCCTAAAGCCAGCGCATCTAGCGTTGCCGCCGCTCCGGCGTGTGTTTGAGTGCTAAACATAATCACTGGCAGCTTAGGATAAGATTGGCGAATCGCTGCCAAGGTTTCTAGCCCGTCCATATCAGGCATTTCGACATCTAAAATCACTACATCGGGCTTGACTTGAGGAATTTTAGCCAGCGCGATCCGCCCTGTTGCTGCTACGCCTGCAACTTCAAAGTCAGAATCAAGGGCAAGAAGTTTGCTCAAACGACTGCGAACTACAACGGCATCATCAACGATCAAAATATAAATTTTAGGCATGAGCAAGGTAGGAGCGTGGCTGGGTAAATTGCAACTCTCTTAAGATTAGACTTCTTGCATAAGTTTGTGATTTTGATGGATGGGGAGACAAGGGGACTACAGGGGATCTAAAATTTGAATTTGCTGACAATTTTTTGTAATTCAATTGCTATCCGCGCTAACTCCTCAGCCGCTTGAGATGTATTGCTGGCTCCAGATGTGGTAACTTGGGCATTCTGCGCCACAATGCCGATATTTTTGGCGATATCTGTTGCACCTTTAGCCGATTGGGCTACGTTGCGCGATATTTCGCTAGTCGTTGCTGTTTGTTCTTCGACTGCTGAGGCGATCGTCGTTTGAATATCGCTAATTTGATTGATAACGCCTGTAATTTCGCTAATAGCTTCTACCGCTCCGTTGGTATCAGTTTGAATCGTTTCAATGCGTTGACTAATATCTTCCGTTGCGCTGGCGGTTTGTTTGGCGAGTTCTTTGACTTCACTGGCGACAACGGCAAATCCTTTACCTGCTTCTCCGGCACGCGCTGCTTCGATTGTGGCGTTGAGGGCAAGTAGATTTGTTTGCTGCGCGATCGAGGTAATTACTTTTACTACTTTGCCAATATCAATGCTGCTTTGACCGAGCTTATTAATAGTTGCATTGGTTTTTTCGGTTGTATCTACGGCATTATTGGCAATTTTTGCCCCTTGCGCTGCATTTCTAGCAATTTCTTGAATACTTGCGGTCATTTCTTCTACAGCCGTTGCTACCGTTGTCGCGTTCTGACTGACTTGCTCGGCGGAAGCGGAAGCTGATGTTGCTTGCTCTGATGTCTGAGATGCAGTCTGAGTCATTTCGCTACTAGCAACTGTTAATTCTTCAGCCGCAGAAGCGACGGTGGCGGCGACTTCTGCCATTTGGCGGATGGATTCTCGCAGCGAGACGATCATTTCGTTGAAGGCGATCGCTACTTCATCTAGACCATTGCCAAGATTTTTGGTTTCGTCAAGGCTGGTGGAAAAGTCACCCTTACTGGCTGCTCGTAAAGCAGCCAATAACGGTTTTAATTGGGCTTTGAATCCATTATTATTTGGTTTTGCTGCGGTTTTGCGCGGTGTTGCCGCCTCGGTTGGCTTATCTATTGCCTGCTCTTGATTGGCTACCATAAGTTGAAGTTCCTTGTTAAGTTGAAAATTAGGGTTTGATTTCTAATATTTTGGCGGAATTAAGCACGAGCAAAAATCCACTGGCAAGCTTGTAAGCACCCTGCAAAAACGGTCGCAGCGTACCTTGTAGCGTCGCTGGCGGTGGTTCAAACTCATTTTCGCTCAACTCTAAAATGTCGTCTAAGCGATCGATCTGCAAGCTTACAAGCTCGTCGCCTGCGTTAATCACAACGTTGTATTGAACCTCCTCTGCAAGCCGCTCGGTGGTTTCTGCGGGCATATCCAGACGACGTTTGAGATCGATTACCGTAATAATTTGACCCCGCAGATTAATTAAGCCACATACATCCACCTCCGCAAGCGGAACGCGCGTAGGAGTTTGATGGCGCACGATTTCCTGCACCTCCTGAATCGGAATGCCAAAATAGGTACTGTTGAGATAAAACGTACAAATTTGTTGTGCCATCTAGTTACCTAACCTGCTGCAAAAGATGGGGATTGACCATTTCGACGATCGCATCGATATCTAACATCTCTGTTACTTGGTCTTGAATGCTGGCGCAAAAGCGCACTCCAGGGCGCGTTGCCGAGCCTTTAAAGCTTGCATCATCCTCTACAATGTCCACAATGCGATCGACAATTATCCCAACGCTAGAGTTTGCACTCAACGCCACAACTACAACAGCAAGTTCTTCGCGCTTGGGGACGCTGCCGCCGAAAACTTGATATAAGTCAATTAAAGGCAAAATGCGATCGTGGTATTTGACTAATTCTTGATTGCCAACTCGCTCGATCGCGGACAATGGGAAAGTTTCTAAACGGACGGCTGCCAGCATGGGAATACTCATCCGCGCTTTTTCTGGCCCTTCAAATAACAAAATTAACTGCCGATCTAGTGTTTCTGTAAAGGTTGTCGGCGCGATCGCCGAAAGTCGTTTTTGCAGTTGAGCGATCGCATTAGACTGTCTTGCTAATCCCACCGCGTCTAAAATCAAGGCGATTTGTCCGTCGCCTAAAATAGTTGCGCCTGCATAAACTGCTAAATCTTTAAGCTGTTTTCCCAGGGGTTTTACAACAATTTCTTGCACGTCATCGATCGCATCGACAACAACCCCAAACTGATATTCATCTGCTTGAATGACAACTATATATACGAGTTCTTCGTCCGTCACTTTATCAGTTAGCTGCAAGATTGAATTGAGATAAACTAAAGGCAACAACGTATTTCTAAGGCGATAAACAGGTACATCATACAGAGTTTCAATTTGAGCTATTTGCTGTCCTTCTAGCCGCACTAACTCTTGAATATTAGTTTGGGCGATCGCAAACCGTTCGTTGCCACTAGAAATTAACAGCGCCGAGACAATCGCTAAAGTTAACGGAATTTTGATCCGAAATGTAGTGCCGATATTAATTTGACTGCGAACCTCAATCGTACCGTTGACCAGTTCGAGGTTCGAGCGTACTACATCCATCCCCACCCCGCGACCGGATAAATTAGTCACGCGCTCCGCCGTCGAAAACCCAGGCAGAAACATCAAATCAAACGCTTCGCGATCGCTTAATGCCTCTGCTTGCGCCGAAGTCAATATACCTAACTGCTGCGATCGCTGCTTGAGCCGTTCGGGATCGATCCCCTTACCATCATCGCTAATTTCTAAGTTAACTTTGCCTTGTTCGTGAAAGGCTCTAATACTCAATTGTCCTTGAGGTGATTTACCTTGAGCGACTCGCACATCTGGCAATTCTATTCCGTGATCGACACAATTACGAATTAAATGCGTAAGCGGATCTTTGATATGTTCGATCAAAGTGCGATCTAACTCTGTTTCCGCACCTTCAATGTGAATTTGCACTTGCTTTTGATGAGCGATCGCCAAGTCTCTCACCACGCGCGGAAACTTCTGAAAAATAGTGTTCATCGGCTGCATTCGGGTTTTCATAATCCCTTCTTGCAAGTCGCTGGCAACTAGATCCAATCGCTGACAGACTCCAGTAAACGCAGAATTATTTACACTATCGGCAAAACTCACAACTTGATTGCGAGCTAGTACCAGTTCTTCTACCAAAGTCATCACGCGATCGAGCAACCCTACATTGACGCGAATTGTGGACGCAGCCACTTCACTATCTTCAGTAATATTTGATGACGGCTGCACAACTAAGTCAGAATCCTGTTTGCCAAAATCAGTTTGAACAGCTTCTAGCGCCGCGATTAGAGTGGCGTAATCATTTGATGTTTCGCTGCCAGTTGCTTCAATTTCGCGCAGCATTTGGCGTAAGCCATCGGCTGCTTGGAGCAAAATAGACGTTATTTGCGATGTGACTTTTAACGATCGATCGCGCAACTTGCCCAGTAAACTTTCGCCCGCATGAGCGATCGCTTCTAACTTTGGAAATGGCAAAAAGCCGCAGTTGCCTTTAATTGTGTGCAGCGATCGATACAACCGATTTAGTGCCTCGGTTTGGGCTGTTGGGTCTTCTAAAGCTAAAATATCTTGTTCAATGCGATCGAGATTGTCGTAACTCTCTATTAAAAACGCCTGGATATCTTCGTCATCGACTGCGATCGCCATGCCTCGCCTAACTGCTTAATTTCACCAATTTCTATCCTACGGAGCGGCTATGTTACCAACAATCTATCTTGAGATAGAGGTTGCGAGTTTGATGTTATTGAAAAGCCGCGATCGCCAAGGCGTGCAGTGCAGTTACTCGCATTAAACCGACAACCGCGCCACTACGATGACCTAAAGCAACGTTACCTTGAACTATACTTTAGTGGTACGGAAGTGAAAGCGATACGCATAACTAAGGTCAATCGCCCAACAATTCTATGCTTGAGTTGGATGGTGAAATTTGATACTTCTGAGTTTGAATCTTGACTCAATTTCGTACTAGCATCTAGCGATCGCTTTTAGCAAACATCCCTGTCGATTCTCTATTTAGTTTAAAAAAAATGGCTGTGGTTTTGATTATTGATGATGCTGCCTTTAGTCGGAGAATGCTGCGGAAATACTTGCAGCTTGACGGCTACGAGATTTTGGAAGCCGCTAATGGCAAAGAAGGGCTAGAAATGATTAAAATTCATCAACCAGGCTGCATACTCACCGATCTACTGATGCCAGAGGTGAATGGCTTCGACTTATTAAAGCAGCTTCAGCAAGAAGATTTAAAGATCCCTGCCATTATTATTTCCGCAGATATACAAGACTCGTCTCGTCAGCAAGCAATGGAACTCGGTGCAGTCAGCTTTATTAATAAGCCAGCAAAAGAAGATGAGGTAAGGCAAGCTGTACGGCAAATTTTAGAGTAAGGAATTCTGCTAATGCAATTACTTTCCGCCGAACGAATAGACGCTTTGCAAGAGTTTATCAATATTGGAGTTGGACGCGCTGCCAGCATTCTTAACGAAATGCTAGAGTGTCCAATTTTGTTAAAAATTCCGATCGTTGAAATATTTGAAACGGCTCAATTGCAGCAAAAGCTAGAAAAACACTTTAACGAAGGCAGTTTCTCAACTGTGCGCCTGGGGTTTTCAGGGCAGTTTAGTGGCACTGCTGAACTATTATTTCCGACCGAAAGCGCAGCTACATTAATTTCTGTCCTCACCGGTGAAGCTGCTGATTCTCCCGATCTCGATAGTGTCAAGATCGGCACGCTCAGTGAAGTTGGTAATATTGTCATCAATGGCGTGATGGGATCGATTAGCAATTTGCTCGGTCAACACTTAAATTACACGATCCCTATTTATTTAGAAGATACGATTCAAAATCTATTATTACCCAGTCACAAAGGTTGCCAAGAGAATGTTTTTCTACTAGCTCAAACTCAGTTTGAAATCGAGCAGCTTGAAATTGCTGGAGACATTATATTAATCTTTGAAGTGAGTTCCTTTGGTGCGCTCATTAAAGCGATCGACCGCGAGCTAGAGGTGCCTTTATGACTTCCTCAGATGCAAATGAACTGCAACTTGCTCAAACTCATTTCGCCCTGCTCGATCGCATTCCGCTCGGAAATTGCGTGTTGCGCTCAGATTACGTCGTGTTGTTTTGGAATGGCTGTCTAGAAGAATGGACAAAAATTCGTAGGCGAGACATTTTAGGACATTCGATTGCTGAATTTTTCCCGCATTTTGAAAAACCGCTTTACCTGCGCCGATTTGAGCAAATATTTCAAGGTGCAGCGCCAACAATTTTCTCGTCGCAGTTTCACAAGCATTTAATCCCAGCACCTTTACCGCAAGGTGGAAATCGCATTCAACACACGACGATTACTGCAACTCCAGCTTTAGAGGGCGATGCTTTTTATGCGCTGCTGTCAATTCAAGATGTTACAGAGCTAACCGTACAGGCTCATAATTACCGCCAAATGCGCGATCGCGCGATCGCCGAATCCGAACAACGCCGCCTTGCTCAAGAACACGCCGAAAAAACAAACCGGATCAAAGACGAGTTTCTCGCTGTAGTGTCTCACGAGCTACGCACGCCGCTCAATCCAATTTTGGGCTGGGCAAAACTTTTACGCAGTGGCAAAGTCAACCCCGCGACTGTTAATAATGCTCTAGCTACAATCGAGCGCAATGCCCAACTGCAAGCCCAACTGATCGATGACTTGCTAGATGTTTCGCGCATACTCCGAGGCAAACTTCATCTCGATTGGCAAACGATTAATTTGTCGTTTGTGGTTCATGCTGCTTTAGAAACCGTTCATTTGGCAGCAGAAGCCAAATCTCTAACAATTCAACTGCATATTGAAGAACCGATCGCAGCGATTAAAGGCGATCCTACCCGCCTCCAACAAATTGTGTGGAATCTATTATCAAATGCGGTCAAATTTACGCCAGCAAATGGACGCATTGAAATCTACCTCGAAACCATCGGCACAGATGTTCAACTGCGGATCAGCGACACAGGAAGGGGTATTCCGCCTGACTTTTTACCTTATGTGTTCGAGTCCTTCCGCCAAGCCGACAGCACCACTACGCGCGAGATCGGCGGACTGGGACTGGGACTTGCTATTTCCCGCAACTTAGTTGAACTGCATGGCGGAACGATCGCTGTCGCTAGTTGTGGAGAAAACCAAGGCTCTACTTTCACCCTGAAGCTACCCATTATTAAAGAAGCCCGTCCTGAAGTGTTACTCGCGCCGATTGCGGGGGTGAATCTGGAGACATTAACCCTTAAAGGGATTCATATTTTGGTCGTCGATGACGATACCGATACTCGTACATTGCTGGCGTTTTTACTGCAAGACTATGGCGCACAAGTTACACTCGCCTCATCTGCACTCGACGCGCTCGTTTTGCTCAAACACACCCATCCCGATCTGCTCCTTAGCGATTTAGGAATGCCCGATGTCGATGGCTATATGCTGATTCAACAAGTAAGAGCAATACCTGAATTTAGATGTCTACCCGCGATCGCTCTTACCGCCTTCGCCGCAGAAACTACTCAACAGCAAGTCATCGCGGCGGGGTTTCAACAACACATTACCAAACCCACCGATCCGGCGGTTTTGGCTGCGGCGATCGCTAATCAAGTCGCTATTAGTTCTACAGTGCG
>JAPJOW010000339.1 GCA_030826005.1 Aliterella sp. RAGGC_92 | reverse complement strand
AAAGACTCAGAAGAGTAACCAAAAAGCAAGTAACTTAAGTAAGATATTTACCAGAAGAAACGAAAAAATTGGCAAGGTAGCAGAAATCCTTCGCTTGGGTAGAGATGGAAAAACGCAAGTAACCCCTCCCCCCGTATGTATGAACCAAGCTCAATCGGTTAAGATAACTAGGCACTAAAGCGCAATGCACGATAATTCGGGAAACTCCGGTGAAAGTCCGGGGCTGTGCCGCAACTGTAAACGAGTCTGCTGTAAAGATAACTCGATCTTCAAGTTGTCTTCAAAACAGTTACCGTTAGCCAGGATGCCGAAATTATCACTAACTCAATTTATTTCCTGCGTCGCACGGGAAAGGATAACCACTTTTAATGACTGCTGTAAATAAAACAAACATAGAACACTTCACGCCGCCTCTAGCACTACCACCCTTACCCCTCGTTCGTCCATTGTTGACGATTGGACACGGCACTAGAGATGAATCAGGACGACAAAGCTTTTTAGATTTTACGGCGGCTTATCAAGCCTTAGATACCTCAAGACCCGTACTACCTTGTTTTCTAGAACTAACAGAACCAACAATTCAACAAGGAGTAGATTTTTGTGTAGAAAGAGGTTATACCGAACTATCAGTATTGCCTATTTTATTATTTGCAGCTAGGCATAACAAATTTGATGTCACAAACGAATTAGATAAAGCAAAAATCCGCCATCCCCAAGTCAAGTTTCATTATGGGCGGCATTTTGGCATAAATCCGGGGATCGTGGAATTGTGGAAATCGCGTTTAGCCGAACTTGATGCCAATCAACAATGCGATCGCGCAGAAACGGTATTACTATTCGTCGGTCGCGGTGCTAGTGACCCCGATGCCAACGGCGACTTGTACAAACTAGCTCGAATTCTCTGGGAAGGTAGCGGTTACGCTACCGTAGAGATTTGTTTTATCGGCATTACCCACCCTCGCTTAGAAGAAGGATTTCGCCGCGCTCGACTTTATCAGCCGAAAAGAATTATTGTTCTACCCTACTTCTTATTTACCGGGTTATTAGTCAAAAAGATTTTTGATATCGCTTCTACCCAACAACAACTTTGCCCAGATATTAAAATTGACTGTTTGCCAGAAATGGGCTTGCATCCTCACTTATTTTCCGTACTGCGAGAGCGAGAAATTGAAACCCAACTCGGTCAAGTGCAGATGAATTGTGAAATGTGCAAGTTCCGCCTAGCTGCGGTAGGCAACAACGCCAACGGTCACGAGCATGGACATCACCATCACCATCACGACCACAGCCATCCAGCAACCGATCCCTATGCAGATGTAGCTCAGTACCATCAAAGAATCTGGCAAACACCCTAGATATAAAAAAAGGAATAGATTAATCTATTCCTTTGCTTAAATTATTTAGCATGAAATTTTGTTTTTCTCTACGAGTGGAAGCTAGGGAGGCAAAGTTATTGCCTCATTAACAACGCTAAGTGTTTAGCGCCGACTCCGAGAACGACTCCGGGAACGACTTCCACTACCAAAACTTCCCGATGAAGGTCGTCTAACGCGGCTGGAATTAGAATTACCCGAAGGACGTAACGTGCTAGAGCCAAAACCAGAGCCACTAGAACGGCTACCACTGCTTGGGCTTGGCGAACGGCGTACTGTAGAAGATGGCGGTCTTCTAATTCCTCCCGTAGTACGGAAATTAGTTCGATTTCTAACTTCTAAGGGCGGTGCCTTGTAACGAGTACGATAACTGGTTACAGCGCGATCGTAAGTATTGCCATAGCCGCCATAACCTCTCAATAAGCCGCCCCCAGGTTGGTAAACCGGAGGAACATAGTATTGGGGTCTAAATAACAAGCTACCAATCGCCTGACCTGCCAAAGCGCCAGCAAAGGGACTCCAAAAACCATTCTCCCGGCGGACAACAACGGTTTCTTGCTGCCCAGTTTGCGGGTTGACTTGATTTTCAGTTACAACGTGGTTGTACTCAATTTTAAAGTCTTCCGTCAGGTGCAAAGCTGGCTGTCCGTTTGTCACATTCAGGTAGCTTTTTTCGCCACTTTTAATTTCTTCATCCGTCAACCTTGCCATTTGTAAATTTGTGGTGCGAAAACTCGGCGGTTGACCGGGAGGAGTATTGAGTAAAAATAACTCGTATTCTCCATTCGCATCGCTATAAGAAACTTGCTGTACGGGGTACTTTCCATCAGGAATTTTTGAGGGTGCAGCCGATTGTTGCACTGGTGTATTGGGACTTTGGCGCACAACTTGATTATTGCCACCACAGCCAATAGTTGTCACACTCAAAGTTAGACACAAAAACAATATTGTAAATTTACGCAAAATTGTCATCACTAAAATTTAACTCTCTTTCTGTTTCGAGCGTAACAATATCTGATTTTAATTGACACTCGCGAAGTCCGTCCGATAATTGGTGAGAAGTCCTCAAAATGATAAAGTTGAGACGAGCATCCACTTATAAAACATAAAAAGATTTGAGAACATGGCACAATATCCGATTCCCGTGCTAGTAAACGGTGCGGCAGGCAAAATGGGACAGGAAGTAATTAAAGCGATCGCCCAAGCCGAGGATATGACTTTAATCGGCGCTATTGACCGCAACCCCCAATACCAAGATCGCGATGCTGGGGAAGTAGCGGGTTTAAGCGAACCATTAGAAATTCCCATTACTAACCAGTTTGAGCCGATGCTTGCCTTTGCTGCTCAAGAAAAACAGCCCGCCGTCATGGTAGATTTTACTCATCCAAGCTCTATTTACAATAATATTCGTTCGGCGATCGCTTACGGGGTACGTCCGGTAGTTGGGACGACAGGTCTAAGTGCCGAACAAATTGGCGAACTAGCAGATTTTGCCGATAAAGCTAGTACGGGTTGCTTAATTATCCCCAATTTTTCAATTGGCATGGTTTTGCTCCAGCAAGCCGCCGTTAGTGCTTCTCAATAC
>JAPJOW010000090.1 GCA_030826005.1 Aliterella sp. RAGGC_92 | reverse complement strand
GAAATGGGCGGCTTTAAAGAAGCGGTTTTAGAAATTCAGGGCGACCAAGTTTATAGTAAGTTAAAGTTTGAAGCTGGCGTTCATCGGGTGCAGCGCGTGCCATTAACCGAAGCAAGCGGACGAGTTCATACTTCTACGGCTACTGTTGCTGTGATGCCAGAAGTGGATGAAGTAGAAATTCACATCGATCCTAAAGATATTGAAATGAGTACCGCTCGTTCGGGCGGTGCTGGCGGGCAAAACGTTAACAAAGTAGAAACCGCCGCCGATTTATATCACAAACCGACAGGAATTAGAATCTTTTGTACCGAAGAACGCAGCCAGTTACAGAATAAAGAGCGGGCGATGCAGATTTTACGGGCGAAGTTGTACGAAATGAAGTTGAGAGAACAGCAAGAAGCTGTAACTTCTATGCGGCGACTTCAAGTGGGGACGGGATCGCGATCGGAAAAGATTCGCACTTACAATTACAAAGATAATCGCGTCACTGACCACCGTTTGGGACAAAACTTTGTCCTTAATCCCATCCTTGAAGGCGACTTAGAAACTATTATTCAATCTTGCATTTCCCAAGATCAGCAAGAGCGCTTGGCAGAACTCGCCGCTTCTAGTGGAGTCTAAAAAATTGGCGCATAAACTCTGTAAAAGAAGGCAATTGTAAGGTGAAAACTGACAGCCTTTTTTACCGCTTGTTTCAAGAATTTCCTGAAATCTTTTTTGAGCTTATTGGCAGCAAACCAGAAATTGCTAGAAATTACGAGTTTTCGTCTGTTGAAGTTAAACAAACAGCTTTTCGCGTTGATGGGGTTTTTCTTCCTAATGCAGGAAATGAAAATATCTACTTTGTTGAAGTACAGTTTCAGCCGCAGCAGGAGTTTTACTCAAGGTTTTTAGCAGAAATATTTTTGTACCTGCGGCACAACCAGCCAGAAAATGATTGGAGTGCGATCGCTTTGTACCCCAGTTCAAGCACCGACGCAGGCAATATAAAACATTACCAAGAATTTTTTGATAGTGGGCGAATTAAACGCATCTATCTTGACCAGTTAAGCACAGAAGTTTTTGAAAACTCTCTAGCAATTAAAACCGTAAAGTTAATAGTTGCTCCAAAATCAAAAACCGTCGCGCAAGCAAGGGAATTAGTAGATCGACTTAGGCTTCAAGGCGACCAACTGCAACAAGAAAAATTTGTACAATTGATAGAGACAATCTTAGTTTATAAGTTGCCTAACCTGAGTAGGGAGGAAATAGAGGCAATGTTTGAGTTAAGCGATCTAAAGAAAACCAAGGTTTATCAAGAAGCAAAGCTAGAAGGCAAGCTAGAAGGCAAGCTAGAAGGCAAGCTAGAAGGCAAGCTAGAATCTGTGCCGCCATTATTAGCGCTGGGTTTGACAGTAAAACAAATAGCACAGGCGTTAGGTTTGAGTATCGAGCAAGTTAGGCAAGTTGCTCAAAATCAAAGCCTAGAGTAAATATTAGTTAGAACAGCGATCGCACCTCAATTTTGTAGTTACAGTAACGACATGGCAATTACTCCCCAGCAATTGATTAAATTAAAACAACTTGGGCGACCAATTGTTGCCTTAACTGCTTGGGATTATGTTTTTGCCCAGTTATTAGATAATGCGGGTGTCGATTTAGTTTTGGTGGGGGATTCTTTAGCAACAATTCTCGGCTATGAAAATACTTTACCTGTCACCTTAGAAGAAATCCTGCACCATGCCAAAGCAGTACGCCGAGGGGTCAAGAATGCGTTACTTGTAGTTGATTTGCCATTTTTGACTTATCAAGAAAGTCCTAGGCAGGCGCTACATTCGGCGGGACGGGTATTGAAGGAAACGGGCGCTCAGGCGGTAAAGTTGGAAGGGGGTTATCCGGCAATGGTGGAAACCGTTGCTTACTTAGTGCAAGCGGGGATTCCGGTTATGGGTCATGTAGGTTTGACACCCCAATCTATTCATCAACTAGGATTGCGCCAACAGGGAAAAACCGAGGAAGCAGGTGAGAAAGTTTTAAATGAAGCGATCGCCTTGCAACAAGCTGGAGCTTTTAGTATGTTGTTAGAACATATCCCAGACTCTTTAGCTTTGCAAATTACTCAAAAACTATCTATTCCTACTATTGGCATTGGTGCAGGGGTTCATTGCGATGGTCAAATTTTAGTTACCGCCGATTTACTAGGTCTATTGGAGCATCAACCGCCTTTTGCAAAAAGCTATGTTAATTTACGCGCACAAATTGACGTTGCCGTACAAAATTTTGGGCAAGATGTTCGAGAACATAAATTCCCTTAGTTCGCAAGCAGACAGAAGGAAATAAATTTTCTGGCTGCTTGCTTTTATACTAAGAAATGCGATCGCTATGAATGGGCAAAGTACAACAATTGACTTCGTCCAAACAAACTTTACCCCACTGCAATGCCCAACGTACAAGCGCTACTCGGTTATTTGCTCCCGTTTTGTCGAGAATATTACTAATATGATTATCTACAGTACGCTTGCTAATTTCTAACTCCTCAGCTATTTTGTCGTTAGTTAAGCCAGCAGCCACTAATTCGATTATTTGCATTTCTCTATCTGACAGAGATGCGGGGGTTTGAGACTCGCTAATAGCCATGACTTAATTTTATTCCTTTAGTATATTTACTTAGTAGGCTCTTTCTTAATTCTAGAGGATGCTTGCAGAGTCAGACTTTGCGCTGGCTAAGAATGAATGACAATTTTTACTCTTTTGGCACTGTTCATGCTATTTAATGCCATAAAAAGACTTCTGCTAGTATTGTTTTTTACTTTCAGCTTACTTGTAAATACAGAAACAAGTTTCGCCGAATCATCGGCAAATAGTGCTTTACAACAGACTTCGCCAGAAACAAACCAACAGCGTCCCCTCCTTGATGCGACTACTATTCCCGCCGAAAAAGTAAATAAATTTGTTCAGGCATATTTGCAAGTTTGGCAGTTGATTTCTCGGCGAGAGGGAGAATTGCAAGCAGCAGAAACAGAATTAGAGTCCTTGCGAATTGCTCAGGAAATTGAGACAGAGGCATTTTCGATTATTGAGCAAGCAGGTTTAACCAATCAAGAGTATTTACAGTTACTGGGACTTGCTAATATCGATCCTGAGTTTGGCGAAAGAGTAGCAACAGGGTTGCAGGAAGCTAAAAATTAATTTGGTCGGGCTAAATTAAGGTATAAACGAGGAGACAAGAGGAAAATCCGGTTAAAATTCAGCAGCGCCACTAATTTGTTAGTCAATTGAGGCGAATCCGTCAGATAATAGCTTTGTTCTGCGATCTTACGCTGCTATGAGCAATCCTCGGATACTTTGCCTTGGTGAAATTTTATTCGACCTACTAGCTGACCAGATAGGGCGATCGCTCGATGAAGTCGAATCGTGGACACCTTACCCTGGCGGCGCGCCTGCTAACGTTGCTTGCGCGTTAACTAAATTAGGATCTACGTCTGGATTTATCGGCTGCATTGGCGAAGATGAAGTAGGAAATCAATTACTCCAAGTTTTAGCAACCTGTGGGGTAGATGTAAGCGGCGTACAGCGACACAAAACCGCCCCCACTAGGCAAGTTTATGTTACTCGGACAGAAGCGGGCGATCGCATTTTTGCCGGATTTGGCGACATGGATACGACAGAATTTGCCGATACCCAATTGCAAGCAGAGCAATTACCTGAAAAGCTATTTGCAGAAGCTGAATTTCTCGTACTAGGAACGATCGCTCTTGCTTATCCTCGCAGCCATACTAGCGTCTATCGCGCGCTCCAATTAGCAGAACAGTACGACGTTAAGGTAGTTTTAGATGTCAACTGGCGATCGGTTTTCTGGCAGCAAGATGTTGACACCGCGCGACAAATTATCCAAAAAATCTTTAATAAAATTGACTTTCTCAAACTCTCCGCCGAAGAAGCTCAATTGCTATTTAATACGACAGACCCCGGCGCAATTACTTACCGTATAGAAACTATAGAAGGCGTAGTAATTACTGATGGCGAAAATGGTTGCAGTTATTGTTTGTCGGAAAATGAAGGTAAAGTTCCCGCTTTTTCTGTCCCCGTAGTGGATACAACCGGAGCAGGAGATAGTTTTGTGGCGGGATTTGTCCATCAATTAGGAGAAATAGGCATTGGCAATCTAAGAAAATCAGAGATTGCTAAAAAAGTAGTGACCTATGCTAGTGCGGCAGGAGCATTGACAACTTTAAAACCCGGCGCGATCGCATCTCAGCCAACGGCGGCGGAAATTGAAGCTTTTTTAAGTTCTCAGCAATAAATTATTGCAGTCATCGCATTTTCTTTTATTAATTGCAGTTTTAGAGGCGCAAAGCTTTGCGCCTCTACACTTAATATTTATTGATCGTGGGCGCGATCGCAATTAATAAAACCTTTACACTGCGACTTTTGAAGCTAAAGGATCGCTAATGGTGCTAGATGGTGCGGAAAATTCCCCTGTTAGCACGTACTCTAAGCGCAGTTTGAGCCAAGTAATAAATTGCTGATTAGTAGAAATAATCGCTGTGGGTTCGGGGGGACATTGGGCTTTAACGGCTGCCATTTCGGGCGCTTCTAAAAAAGCTGGTTGCTTAACTAACCAAAAATCAATAGCTTTTTCGTTTTCATGATAGTTACGAGTGCGTTCTTTTAGCACTTCGTCAATTGGTTCTTCTACTAAAAAGCGATCGCTTGCCAAAACATAGTAATACGTTTGCATAGTTCTAATATCAAAAATTCGATTTTACCCCAGAGAAGTTCTCTCTATTTACTTTCTTTGGATTTCTGTTAGCGATCGCCTTTCCTTTTTCTTATCAGCCAAGGCAAAATAAAAAATAGGCTTTAATACATTTGTTCTATGAATTTACGAATTTTAGCAACTATAACTCTAATTGCTTCAACGGCGATCGCATCCCCTGTCAAAGCTCAATCAGTAACGCCACCAAATTCAAATAATCAAGTTTTAAATGCTTGCGTCCAAAACCGAGCCGAAACTTTACCTGTACCCTTTAGCGATGTTTCCCCTGACCATTGGGCTTTTAAAGCTGTAATGACTATGCACTATTGCGGGGCTTTCCGCCAAGCTACGCCGCCAGCTTTATTTGAGCGTCTTAAACCAACTCAAAGCCAACAAACGCAGTCTCAATCGGAAAGCTTACCGCAAGTAAAACCCAATTTAAGCGGCGGCTAAATCGGGTACATTAGCTGGGGTTTCCTCAGCTTCTTGGGGAATACCCTCTTGAACTAAGTTTGGTGGTTGCCCTTTTGGTTGTAAAAGTCCACCAATCATGGCTAACATGGCGTTTACTTTACGAGTGCGCCACTTATCTACCAACTCTTGCACGTCCGCCGCACTCATGCGCCGACTCATTGCTTCGTATAAGTACGCTGCATGACCTGTTTCGTCACTAGCAACGCTAAGTAAGCTCTTTTTGAGGTTGCGACTTGTAGCTTCATCTTCGGGAAGAACCTTCGCCATCCGTGCAAAGTCTTTACTTGCATCTAGTTCCAAAATGTAGGTACTACCGATAAAAACATCCCATTCTATATTTTCTGGCTTTAGTTGCTCGGAAGTGTAATTTGCAAAGAAATTATCGAAGAAAGGACTGCGTTGGCTAGATTCGGCTTTTTTAGGCTGGCTTTTAAAGTCAATAACTTGTTTATTGATTTGCTTTAAAGCATGGGCAAATATTTGTCCGTGTCTTTTTTCGTCTTCGGCGTGTTGGGCAAGTTTGTCCGCCATCCAAGTGTCGCCTTCGGCTGCCGCTCTGTCGCTAAGTTTTTGTAACATAGGTACAGCGCCAGATTCTGCAAGCTGAAACATCGCCAGTGTATTTGGGCGAGTCAATGGATCGCGGATTTGACGGGCGGTGAAATAAGCAACGCCACTAGACCCAACTAGATGCAAAATGTGAGTAATCAAGCTCATGAGTGTTTGCGCTGTAAGTGAGAAGTCTACTTAACTTATGCTAACGATCGCTTATTAGAATTGCACAGCTATAAATGTACCGCTACCTATGAAAATCATCCAAAAATTACTTTATTTATGTTTAATCTCTATTCTTATTCTCGGCTTGCCAAGCTGTAACACCCAAAACTCAAATCAATACTCTGTAAAGCGTGTCAGCGATGGCGATACCTTGGCTTTGACTGATTCAAGCGGCGCAGATGTTAAAGTTCGTTTTGCTTGCGTCGATGCGCCGGAAATTGCCCATACTAAAGCGGAAAAGGCTAGTAAAAAAGCTGTGGATAAAGATCAGTTTAAATGGGGAAACCAGGCACAGATGCGAGTTGAGCAGTTAATTAAGCAGAAAGGCGATCGCGTTACTTTAACTATTACCGATACCGATCGCTACGGGCGTAAAATTAGTGAAGTTCGTTTAGGCGATCGCACTTTTATTCAAGAAGTTCTCGTGCGTGAAGGTTTAGCCCTTGTTTATCGTCCTTATTTGAAAAATTGCCCTAGTGCTGTCGCTATTGAGCAAGCCGAAACTGAAGCTAAAAGCAATCGTCGCGGTGTGTGGAGCGATGCCAAGTTTGTTGAACCTTGGGCTTATCGCCACCGCAAAAGTTAATTTATATTAGCTAAAAAAATTCTTTTTTTACCTTTAACTCCTTTACAAAGGGGGGGGCTTGACAGTACAATTAAATAATGAAAGTGTGAGCAGTTTTAAAATTAGTAAAGCCATCCGATTATAATATAAATTTAACAGATAGCAATAGGTAATTATAATAAGTCTTGTAAAGAAAATTTTGATACAAAACTACACAATCTCGCAACTTAATTATTTTGTAAATTAGCTTTGCGAGTAACAGGATTAAACCATTGCTCTAAACGGCTAAAAACTTGAGATGAGAAGATAGTTAGCACTAGGTAAATAAAAGCTACCGCCGCATAGATTTCAAAAGAGCGGTAATTAGTAGCAACAATTAGCTGTCCGTTGCGAAATAACTCCTCAAAGCCAATAACTGCAACCAAGCTAGTATCTTTGAGCATACTAATAAATTCATTACCTAATGGCGGTAACATCCGCCGTAAAGCTTGGGGAAAAATAATATAGCGCATAGTCTGGTTAGAACTCATCCCCAAAGATTCCGCCGCTTCTGATTGTCCATTTTCGATCGATTGAATCCCCGCGCGGACAATTTCGGCAATGTAAGCTGTACTATTGAGACTCAAAGCAATTATCGCCGCCGTCCAACGATTGAGATTTAAGTCAAAACCGAGTTCTTGAGAAATTGCTGGAATGCCGAAATAGATTGTAAAAATCTGTACTAGCAAAG
Organism: Aliterella sp. RAGGC_92; assembly: GCA_030826005.1. Lineage (GTDB taxonomy): Bacteria > Cyanobacteriota > Cyanobacteriia > Cyanobacteriales > Chroococcidiopsidaceae > Aliterella. Next base: position 9,052 of record JAPJOW010000090.1, on the reverse strand, counting down.
GCGTACCGCGAAAAAAATCTATATAAGCTCTAGCCGCCCACCGGATAGGTAAAATCTTAGAAAGGCGGATAATTCCGAGTAAAGAGCCACCAATCAAGCCTAAAATTACCGATATAGCCGTAAGTTGTAGCGTTACCAAAGCGCCGCGCAGGAGTAAAGGCATTGCTGTTGCGATCGCACTAAAAGCACCAAATAAACCAGAACTTGTTGTAGTCTGAGTTTGAAAAGGTAGTCTTTCCGGCAAAGTTGGCGGCTTGACTCCAAACCACTTTTGATAAATTTGAGCGTAGACACCATTACCCAACAGCGTTGTCAAACCGCGATCGATTAGCGCCAAATTGGGCGAGTTTTTGGGAGTGGGAAAGCCAAAATACTCCTCCGTAAGTAGTTTGCCAATCACTTTAACGTTTTCAACATTTCCCGAATTAATCGCGTATAAAATTACTGGTTCGTCGTGCAGTAAAGCATCAACATTGCCATTTAGTAACTCTCTAATCGCCGTCGGTGCATCGTCAAAACTGCTAACTTTCGCTCCAGGAATCTCCGCCGCCTTTTCTGCGCCTGTAGTCCCGATTTGGACAGAAATTCGCTTATTATTTAAGCTTTCAAAGCCTGTAATACTTTTGTCATCGGTGCGAATTGCGATCGCAAGTCCCGATCTAAAATAAGGACGAGAAAAAGAAACCGTCTTATTGCGTTCTTCAGTAATTGTCATCGCCGCTACCGCCGCATCAATGGTACGTGCTTGCAGAGCCGGAATCATCCCCGCAAAAGGCAAGTTTTGATAAGTTATTTTAAAACCCGACTCGCGGGCGATCGCATTCATCAAATCTACATCAAAACCTTGTAATTCTCCCGCGTCAGTTTGAAACTCAAAGGGTGGATAAGTCCCTTCCACCGCTATTGTCAGCGTTTTATCTTCAGCTAAAGAACTAGAATTAGTACAACCAGCAACGAAAATTAAACAAACAAGAGCTATAACCGCTTGCAGCCACCAGTAGCTATTTTTCTGCTTGTGTCTATACATATTGAGTAAATAAATTTATCCCAGAATACAATCAAACGATAAATAAATATGGATAAAGCGATCGCATTTGAGAATATTGAAAAAAACTTTGGCGCTTTAAAAGTCCTCCAAGGAATTACAGGCGCAATTAACCAAGGAGAAGTCGTAGCCGTCATTGGTTCTTCTGGCTGCGGGAAAAGTACCCTATTGCGCTGTTTTAACCGCCTAGAAGCCATCGATCGCGGACACTTGGTAGTTAACGGCATAGATATATCTCACCCTACCTTAAACTATCGGACGCTGCGCCAATTGCGGAGTGTTGTGGGCATGGTATTTCAGCAATTTAACTTATTTCCGCACCTCAGCGTTTTAGAAAATCTCACCCTCGCACCGCGCCAAGTATTGGGCAAAAGCCAGAAAGAAAGCGCTCAAATTGCTGGAGTTTACCTCGATAAAGTCGGCTTATTTGATAAAGCTTCGGCGTATCCTGAACAACTATCTGGGGGACAAAAACAAAGAGTTGCGATCGCGCGGAGTTTGTGCATGAATCCGCAAATTATGCTATTTGACGAACCCACCAGCGCCTTAGATCCAGAACTTGTAGGAGAAGTATTGCAAGTAATGCAGCAACTAGCCGCCGATGGCATGACAATGGTAGTTGTAACTCATGAAATGCAATTTGCTCGTGAAGTAGCAAGCAAAGTTATCTTTTTAGACAAAGGTAAAATAGAAGAACAAGGAATAGCCCGCGAAGTGATTAATCATCCTCAAAGCGATCGCTTGCGTACTTTTCTTAGTCGCTTAAACACGCAAATAACCAGTAATACCTAGCTTTTTGGTTGCAATGCTTGGAAAAATGCGATCGTTGCATCGTATTGATCGGGCATATTTAAGCAACGAACAAGTAAATTTATATTCAATTCTGGTAAAAACTCACTTTTATCTACCTGTTCGTATTGATTTGCGTGCAAGTGATAAATAAATATTCGCTGCTTTTGGTAAAACCATACTTCCGGTACACCCCAACGCCTGTATTTTTCTAACTTATTTACGCCTCCGCTAGTAATAACTACTTCAATAGCGATATCTGGAATTGGCTTAACAAAATCTAGATTGTACGATTCGTCAGGTTCTCCCCTTGCGCCTTCTTCACGACTCCCTAAAGTATATCCGCCTGTAGTATAAAATCTTCTCCCAATGTGTCGCAGGTAAATTTCCAGCAACAAACCTACGGTACTTTTCGATTTTTCGTGTTCTGGAGAAGGGGACATTATGTCTAGAGTTCCATCCAAGTAAGTTAAACGTATTTTTGATTCTTCTAGCAAAGATGCGATCGCTTCAAACTTTTCCCACGAGATATCGTAAAGGGTAATAATCGCTTCTGTATCTCTAGTTTCTAATTCTTCCAACATAGTGTTACATCTCCTGAAAATCAACTCCAAATACTTCCGCAAAAGCTGTTGCTATTTGAATTCGTACTTCTTCTAACTTAATACCTGGAATCCATTGCGCCATACTACCTACAGCTTTATCGGTAATTCCACAGGGGACAATTTGCTCAAACCCCGTCAAATCGGGACATACATTTAAGGCAAAACCGTGCATTGTTACCCAGCGACTAACTTTAATCCCGATCGCACCAACTTTAACCCCTTCTACCCAAACTCCCGTTAATCCACTAATGCGATCGCCTTTCAACCCATAAACCGCCAAAACCCTGATCAACACTTCTTCTAATTGCCTTAAATACCAGTGCAAATCTTGACGGTAATACCTCAAATTTAATATCGGGTAGCCTACCAATTGACCCGGACAATGATAAGTCACTTCACCACCCCGCTCTACTCTATACACTTTAAAAGCATTTTTGTCAATATCAAACTTTAAAAATTCTAGACTAGATCCTTGTCCCAGAGTGTATACAGGCGGATGTTCTAGCAAAATCAGCGCATCGCTCAAACTTGGATTATTAATACGTTCTTGCAAGAGCTTTTTTTGCCAATCCCAAGCCAAAGAGTAGCCGATTAGCGTCTGGTTATATAAGTAACAGCAACGGCGGGAAGATTGGGTTAATGTTTTATTACTCGCAATCATTACGAAAATCAAGGGTAATTTTTACTAAATTTGAGTTTAAAAGCTTGCCATAAAATCAAGAATTGTCAACAGATGCAAAAAATCTTGAAGCTAGAGCAAAATAAATGTTTTCCCCATTACAAAGTGGTAGGGTGAATATATGACCTCAAATCGGCAGGGAGGAAGTTTCTTCTAACCTAACTACGCGATATAAAACGGAACTATTTAAGAGAAAAATATCAATATCTATACCATTGATAGAAACTCTAAATATTTTATTTGTAACTACTAACTAATAAAGTTAACGAGAGGAAAATTTTTGAACTCGCAAACTAATAATTTTAGTAGTTACTAAGACAATTTATACAACGTGCGTAGTAGCAATAGAAAGATATTTAAGTTGGAATTAAACGCTAAAAAAGCACGAGTAGGCATTGCCCCACTGAACCAAGGAATAGTTAATTAATAGTAGCTATTACCATAGCTTTGCCTTTGAAAATAAAAATTTGCACAAGCAACCTAGCGGAGAATTAAATATGAAGCTTGTCATTCACGGCAAAAATATTGAACTAACTGATGCAATTCGCGAGTATGTACACCAGAAGATTGAAAAAGCAGTAAATCATTTTCAATCTTTGACCACCGAAGTAGATGTACATTTATCTGTAGCCCGCAATCCGCGCATTAGCAGCAAGCAATCAGCAGAAGTAACAATATATGCCAACGGTAGTGTAATTCGTGCCGAAGAAAGCAGCGAGAGCTTGTATGCAAGTATAGACTTAGTCGCAGATAAAATAGCCCGTCAACTACGAAAATATAAAGAAAGAAGGCAAGCTAATAAAGCAACAGTTGAACCAGTAGTAGAAGTAGAAAGTGAAGATACACTTCCCTTAGTATCGGACTTAATTGGCGATCGCACTCCCCAATTACCAGCCGAAGTTGTGCGTACTAAGTATTTTGCCATGCCACCAATGACCACAACAGAGGCATTAGAGCAATTACAGAACGTAGACCATGATTTTTATATGTTCTGCAATGCGGAAACTGGAGAAATTAACGTAATTTACGAGCGCAATCATGGCGGTTATGGTGTAATTCAACCGCGCCATAACAACGGGAACGCTAATAATAGCAATGGTAAATCAGCCCAAAATAAAAGTAGCGAAAAAGAAAAACCTCATTTAATGAAATAATAGTGCGGGGCGTATTCAAATACGCCCCAGCCTTTACGCTGCTTGCAAGATTTTTAACGATTCTTCAATGTGACCTTTAAAGTCAAATTGGGAGTTAAAAATATGTTTGACAACTCCTTGTTCGTCGATGACATAAGTTACTCGTCCTGGGAGTACAAAAGCCGTTGACGGGACACCGTATAGTTTACGGACTTGATTGCCGTTATCGCTAAGTAAAGTAAAAGGCAAATTGTACTTAGTGGCAAATTTTTGGTGAGATTCTGGGGAATCAGCGCTGATACCTATAACTTCCGCCCCAGCAGCTTTAAATACATCGTAGAAGTCGCGAAATTCGCAAGACTCTTTTGTACATCCGGGTGTATCGTCTTTGGGGTAAAAGTAAAGTACCACAGACTTTTGATTGCGAAAATCATTTAAGCTAACAGACGCACCAGATTGAGAAAGTAAAGTAAAGTCTGGCGCTGTATCTCCAACTTTGACGGGCATAGTAATTTAGTTATCGGTTATTTTCGTGTATTTTAACGCGATCGCGCTCTGGAACAAAAAGCAGAGGCAGCAACATTAGAGTTTTTGCCCGAATCTTGTAAAGCCCCCTAAATCCCCCAATCCTGGGGGACTTAAGCTTTTGTTTCTCTCAGAATTGGGGGCTAGTTAAAAAATCTACAGTAACTCTCCCAGGTTTGTCTTCCCATCTTGTTCCCCCCAGAATTGGGGCGGCAAAAAGCGGTGTAGCTCTGCTTCCCGCTTTATTGCTGTGGGCATGGGGGCAAAAAGTTAATAATGCAATAATAAGCCCCTTGCTTTTTTAAATTACGCCGCTTCGTTTTGTAACTCTCCAGCTTTTACGCCGATTTGCTGAGTTTGACTTCCGCGTTGAATTTTGAGTTGTAAAGTTTGACCGATGCGGCTATTTTCGACAATATTTTGCAACTGTTCCCCAGTGGTTACAGGTTGCTTGTCAATTTGCAAAATTACATCGCCGCGTCGTAAACCTGCGGCGGCGGCAGGTGAATTGGGGACTACACGCACTACTAAAACCCCTTCAACCTCCGGTACATTAATCGGCGAATTGGGGTCTGTATTATTCGCTTTGGCAAGTTCTGGAGTTAAATTCTCCATTTGTACGCCTAAGTACGGGTGAGCGATTCTCTCGCCGCGCATCAACCTGTCTTTAATGTCTTTAGCTTTATTAATCGGAATTGCAAACCCAATTCCCATCGCATCGGCGCGAATAGCAGTATTAATTCCAATTACTTCGCCTCGGTCGTTTAGCAATGGCCCGCCAGAGTTACCAGGGTTAATCGCTGCGTCAGTTTGGATAAATTCTAAACGTTTATCGGGAATACCAACTTGAGCGCTAGAGCGTTTTAAAGTCGAGACAATCCCTAATGTTACCGTGCTATCAAAGCCTAAAGGATTTCCCACTGCGATCGCCCAGTCGCCTACTTGCACATCTCCCGAATCTCCCAAAGGTGCTACAGGTAAATCGCCCTTAGTAGAATTGACCTTAATTACAGCTAAATCGGTAACTTCATCAGCGCCTTGTACTGTGCCTTCTAAGGTGCGTCCGTCCTGCAATCTGATTGTTACCTTATCCGCCTGGTTAACTACGTGAGCATTGGTCAAAATCTCGCCGCTCCGGTCAATAATAAACCCCGATCCTATCCCTCTTAAACGTTCTTCGGGCATTCGCTGGGGGAAACTTTCGCCAAAAAAGCGGCGGAAGACGGGATCGTCAAACATCGGATCGTTAATTCTCCGCGTTACGGTACGCTCGGTATCGATGCGGACAACCGCCGCACCTACTCTATTAACAGCAGTGGCGACAAAACTTTTAGAGCCTACATTGGCGTTGGGAGCTTGTTGAGCAACAACTTGGGGGGAATCTACCTCTGTGGGGATTGATAGAGCTTGGGACGGCAATACGCGCAGGCTACTAAAGGCAAACAATACCCCAAAAGCGATCGCTAGTCCATGAGTAATTAGTTGACGCAAGGAGCGCAATTTATTCTTTAATCGCATAGTACCAATAATTCAATAGCCGAGATAAACAGCAACTTCTCTTAGTGTATTTTATGGCAACTCTAGAAGGGGACTCACTTTCTGTAAGTCTATCTAGATAGCTAGGTTTAAGCTCGAAAAGTTGTTCTAGTCTTCGACGCTGACTGAGGGTTTTTGTTTCGGTATTGCCCAATTGGTAATGGGTAATGGGTAAGAAAATCATCACACTTTCAGCAATTCCTTTGTTTTTTCATTATTTCGGTTATTTTTAAAGTAAAATTTTGCTAATAATTTTATAGAAGTGACTGATGAAAATTGCAGTTTCTAATATTGCTTGGCAATTAGAAGAAGAAGAAGCTATTTCTTTGATTATGCAGGCTTTGGAAATCAAAGGAGTTGAAATCGCTACTACTAAACTCTGGTCTTCACCTTCAGTAGCAACAAAAAACGACATTGAGGATTATAAGCATTTTTGGCAAAGTAAAAATATTGAAATTGTTGCTATGCAAGCTTTGCTATTTGGTAGACCGGATTTAACAATTTTTGAGACACCACAAACGCGCCAGGAGACTTTTAAATACTTAGTAGAAACAATTGAATTAGGTAGTAAGCTAGGGGCTAAAGTTTTAGTATTTGGCGCTCCTAAAAACAGAAGGGTTGGCAGCTTACAAAAAGAGCAAATTGAAAGTATAGCTGTAGATTTTTTTCATAAAATAGGCGAATTTGCTGCTAAGTTAGGGATAAGTTTTTGTATTGAACCTAATCCGCAAGTTTATGACTGTGACTTTATTACTGATTCTCGTCAAGGTTTTGAATTAGTAAATAAGGTCAATAGTTTGGGTTTTAGATTGCATTTAGATACCGCTAGTATGACTTTAAGCAATGAGTCAGTTTCTCAAGTACAACAATCTTTTAGTAAAATGTGTCATTTTCATATTAGCGAACCTTTACTTGCACCTTTAGGAGCAGGAAATGTAAATCATCAAGCTTTTGCGGAAACTTTGACAAGTCTCAACTATCAAGGTTGGGTATCTGTAGAAATGAAAGCACAACACCCAATTTCAAATACACTGAATGTTTCAAAGGCTTTAGAATTTGCAACTAAATACTATGGTAAAAAGTAGAAATTGCGATCGCCTTATTCTAGGTTTTTGTATTACAACTTGTTTACTTGCTTTAACTATCGGCTATTTTCGCGAAGTTGGCACTTTTGGGGTAGAAAGCGATTTTTATGAAGTGTATGCAGTGCAAGCTGAAAATATCTTAGCTGGAAGTGCTTACACTTATCAACACAACCCTCCAGGTTATTGCTTGCTTTTAGCGACGGTAACATTTTTAACTGGTGATACTTTTGTAGCTGGTAAAATAATTGGTGCATTTGCTACAGGTTTTTTTGGTTGGATATCTTACCTTTTACTTAAAACTTTATTTGGTTATCGCCTTGCTTTTATATCCACTATTTGTTTATTACTTACTTTAATTCCTAGTTCTTTTTTAGCAGCTACCGATGTAGTTAGTGCAGCATTTATTACTCTCCCTTTATATCTTTTTTTGAGTCAAACATCTTTAAATTTATATAGTTACTTTTGGATGGGTTTGACGGCTGGAATTACTTACTTAATGAGAGGAAATGCAATTTTTATTAGTATAGGTATTGCTTTTTGTATCGTATTTATAAGTTTTGAGCGAATAACTTGGCAAAAACGTTTGTTTCAAGCCGCTATTTTTATTTTTGGGGTTTTATTAATAACTTTTCCTTGGTTTATTTACAGTTGGAAAGTTAACGGTAGTGCTTTTGCAAATACCGCTTATTTACAAGTAGCTGCCCATTTTTTTCATCCCCAAGATGATGAATTTATTACTAATGTAGAAGAAATGCGATCGCATTTTAATTCATTCTCGGAAGTTTTACTTTACAATCCACCTAAATTAATCTCTAGATATCTGCAAGATGTGCTATTTTTGAACATTCCTAAACTGTTTTTACCCAAGTCTTTACTAGAAAGTTTAAACCTCCCAGCTTATCAATTTATTTTAGGTATACCTTTATTTTTTGTTCTCATAGGACTATTTTTTTTATTTAGAGATATACAAAGAAAACAAGATTTGCCTGCTAAAAAAAGAATGATTTTTCTATTAGTAAGTTTTTTAGGTTATTTACTCTTGGGTTTAGTAGGATTTCATCGGCGCTACTACTTATTTTTATTTCCGCTCATATTTATCTTACTTATTTATCCTTTTGCAAACGTAAAGTTTCCGGCTTATAAAGTTATTGTTAGCTGGATATTTATAATACATTTAATATTTATTTTGGGCGTAGCAGCTTATATAGAAACTAACTTAATCCTTACATCTGAACCTAAACACTTATTAAAAATAGCAGATTTTTTAAGAACCCATTCTTCTGAGCATGAAATTATTATTATTCGCAAGCCTCACTTAGCTTATTTAGCTAATTTGAAAGCCGATTTTCCTTTAGCTAATACAGCTAACGAATATTTAGATAAAGCTAAACAAATTGATGCTAGTTATATTGCTTATAGCGACTATGAAGCTAGTTTGTGGAAGGGTTTAGAGTCTTTAAGCAATCCGAAAACCCTGCCCAGCCAGTTTGAATTAATATACACGCATTCAGTAACAAATACTTTGATTTACAAGATTAAATAACTTATTTACCTTTAGCAACTAAGCGATCGAAATAATAATTTAATCCTGGCGCAATTAGACTATGAAACTTATTCAATATATTAAGTTCTAAACCAGGTGCGATCGCAAAAGT